>LNGC01000021.1 GCA_001587715.1 Candidatus Methanofastidiosum methylothiophilum
TAATTGCAATGGGATATAACTATCACCAATATCCTTTACCGGGTGTATTTCTCTTTACACTTTGGACTATATTTGTAGGGATATTCTTTGGATGGCTAAAAATTAAATCAAAGTCAGTTTTGACTGCAGCACTTGGGCACGGTGCAATAAATGCTTACGTTGGATTTGGGATTCTCTTTGCACAAACAGATAATCAACTATTAGGCGTTCCTTTTGGTATTCCTGGATTATTAGCATTCTTCATCCTTGCATTAGTCTTTTTATGGAACTTAAAGAGAACTTATCCCAACGATTTCTGATATTGCCGCCTCTAATATATCAATTGACTTAAGATACTCGTCAGTATCAATGTACTCCATATCTGTATGGTCTAAAGATGAATCACCTGGGCCATAGGTAACTATATTCTCTGTTAATCTCACAAGGAGATTCATATCTGATGATCCTGTTTTTTTCTTATATTTTGGGGAAAGTCCATTTTCTCTTATTGCCTTTACCAATGTTTTTACAAGTATGTTGTTCTTTGAAGTTATTACCCCGTCTACACCTTCAACTAACTCAATTTCACCATCAAGTAGTTCAGATATTTCTTTTAAGACGTTTTCATGAGTCAATCCCGGAGGAACTCTAAAATCTATTATTGCAGTGCATTCACTTGGCATAACATTACTATCAGATTCAGCAGAGATTGAAGTCGGCGAGTAACTGAGAGATTCAAAAAGATTGCTTCCTTTATGCAGAGTAGAGACTTTGTTTGAAAAATCTATAAATTTTAGTATTGGATTTTCTTCTTCTGAAGATGAGTGAGAGGCCTTACCTCTAAACAAAATTTTTAGAAGTAATCTCCCCTTGTATCCTATTGTAATCCCATCCGCAGAGCCAGGCTCGCCTAAAAATATGAAGTCAGCTTTTACCTTTTTCATTAATTCCAAAGTGCCTCTAGAATTTGGAGCCTCTTCACCAGTAACTCCAGCAAAGATAAGTGTTCCTTTGAAATTTTTATTTTTGAATCTAATAAATGCAGAAAGTAAAGCTGCAAGGGGCGATTTAGCATCACACGCACCTCTACCATATATTTTCTTACCATCTATCCTAAAAGGAAGTTCTCCACTAACTGTATCCATGTGACTTGTTAAAAGTATGAAAGGAGATCCAGAACCAATCTTTGAAATAACATTCCATTCTTTGTCCTGCTCTACATTGAATTTCTTATTTTTAAGAAAATTAAATAAAAAATCCGAAACTTCTTTTTCTTTTTCTGATGGACTATATATCTTTATTATCTCTTTAAGCAGGTTAACTTCTTCCAATAATTTCACCTGTTGCCTCAACAACCCTGTCAATATGTTCCTTTTCAATTATTAAAGGTGGGAGGTATCGGACTACAAGTTTCCCTGCTGTAAGTGCAAGTACTTTCTTATCCATAAGCTGTGCAAGATATGGCCCTACTTTCTGTTTCATTTCAATTCCAATCATAAGGCCGAGACCTCTTATATCTTTGTACACAGTTTCATCGATATTCTTTCTGAGTTGTGAAATGAAATAATCCCCATTTTCTCTTGATCTTTCCACAAGTTTTTCTTCCTTTAAAGCCCTTATAGCTGCAAGCGAAGCATTACATGCAAGAGGATTTCCTCCAAATGTTGAACCATGCTCTCCTTTGTCAAGATTTGAAAGATCTTCTCTGACAACAGTTGCACCCATTGGTATTCCACCAGCTATTCCTTTCCCTAGACACAAAATGTCTGGCGAAACATTATATCTGTTTATTGCAAATAACTCTCCAGTTCTTCCAAAACCTGTCTGGACCTCATCTACAATCATCAGTATTCCTTTTTGATCGCAAATCTCCCTAATACCTTTCATGAATTCCATACTAGCAGGTTTAACTCCGCCCTCCCCTTGAACAGGCTCCACAATAATCGCGGCTGTATTATCGGTAATTACCTCTTGAAGTTTTTCTAAATTATTGTAAGCCGTATGACAAAACCCTGGCACCAAAGGTAGGAAGGGTTTTTTGTATTCTGCTTTCCAAGTTGCAGAAAGAGCCCCCATTGTCCTTCCGTGAAATCCAAATGTGAATGAGATAATATCTGTTTTGCCAGTGATTTTTCTTGAAAACTTTAATGCTGCTTCAACGGCCTCAGCACCGGAATTAGATAAAAATGTTTTTGTAAGTCCTTTTGGAGTAATTTCAGCTATTTTCTCTAAAAGCTCTGCTCTCTTGTCATTATAAAATATCTCGGGGCATGAGATTAAAGTGTCGGCCTGTTCTTTAATGGCTTGAACTATCTTAGGATGAGAATGTCCAAAAAGACAAACTCCATGGCCTGCAACACAGTCTATGTATTCATTTCCTTGACTATCATAAAGATAGACACCTTTACCAGAAATAATTTCAATATCCCTCTTATAGTAGACACCGCTACCATACTTTTCTTCTAGGTCTTTATAGATCATCTTGAAATCACCGTTCGCTTGCCATTCAAGGCATTTTCTAAAGAATTATCGAGATTACCTCGTGCAATTATTACTCTTGGGCTTCCCTGCTCTACAGCTTCTTTGGCAGCAAGGAGTTTTTTCTTCATTCCCCCATCTGCAAATTGATATGCCTCATCAATCTGTAATAAATTGAGTTCTGTTACAAGCTTTCCATCCTTTAGAAATCCATCTACATTTGTCATGACTACTAAGTCTGCAGATAAAGCAGACGCTATTGCAGCTGCAGCTCTATCCCCATCCGTGTTCACAATATCCCCTTCAATACTGATTGCCAAAGGACAGATAATGGGCAAATATCCTTTATCAAGCAACAGGTGTATTAGTTCTTTATTGACACTCTCGACTTTCCCTGTGTAGTCATCCTTTAATATTTTCTTTTTACCATCTTCAATGATCTTAATAGAGTCTTTTCTCTTTGCAAGCAAGACTTTTCCATCAGCACCCGATAGACCAAATGCATTAGCGCCTGATTTTTGAAGTAGTTTAACAAGTTCCTTATTTATCTTCCCTGCCATCACCATTTCCATGATTTGGACTGTTTCATGATCGGTGTATCTTGATCTAAAACCAGAAACTGAAGTAACAAACTTTGTTTCTTTTCCAAGCTTTTTTGAGATTTCCGTGGTCTCATAAGATCCTCCATGAACGACAATTATCTTCTCTTTTTTTGAAATCTCAGCTATCTCCTTTGCCAAACTTTGGACTTCAGTCCCAAGGCTACCACCAATCTTTATCACAATCATGTAATCACCTAAATCGGATGGTATCCAATATATTTTAGGCCTGTATCTTCTTCAAGACCGTACATAATGTTCATGTTCTGCACCGCAGCACCAGCTGCACCTTTCATAAGATTGTCTATAGCTGAGAATACAATCATCCTTCTGTTTTCTCTATCAAGTTCAAATCCAACTTCACAGAAGTTTGAGCCTGTTAGTATTTTGGGATCAGGATGCCTGTATATCCCTTTCTTCTGCTTTACTACTCTGAAGAACTTATTATTCTCCGAAAATTCTCTATATACTCCTCTGATTTCCTTCTCATCGTAAGGCTTATTTAAGAACAGATAAATTGTTGTAAATATTCCTCTTACCATTTCTATGGCATGTGGTGCCATCGTGACTTTGAAACCAGTTTCCTGCTCCACTTCGGCTATATGTCTGTGGTAAATTGGTGAATAGCATCTAATTGCTCTTGATCTCTCTGGGTGATGACTTGAAGCACTAAATGAATCTCCTGATGCAGAGGAACCAATTTTGCTATCTATTACTATTCTCTCTTTGTCAATGCTAAGGTGTCTAAGTGGATAAAGGGCCATAATCATTGATGTGGCAATACAACCTGGATTTGCAACTAGTCTTGTCTTTTTGATTTCTTCTCTGTGAATTTCTGGTATACCATATACAGCTTGTTCCAATAACTCTGGGCATTTATGGTCAAGACCGTACCATGACTTGTATACATCTTTGTCTTTCAGTCTCAAATCTGCCCCTAGATCAATTATCTTTACACCTGTATCATAAAATTCCCTAAGGTAGTCCATTGAAACACCATGGGGAAGACAAAAGAATACTAGGTCGGAATCAAAGGATTCTTTAATTGATGAGAATTTAATGTTAAATCCTCTTAAATTTGGATGAATCATATGCACATAAGAGCCAGCATTCGACTCTGACGTGATTCTATCAAGTGTTACTTCAGGATGATTTACCAATAGCCTTAGTAACTCTCCTCCAGTATACCCTGAAGCCCCAATAATTGAAACTTTCATTTTAATTACCTCTTTGCTACTTCAATAACATAATCAACTACTTTGCCCGGTATATTAACACCTGTTGGTGCAATACTATTCTTAAACTCCATAGTATAATTAACTTCATTTACTAAAAGCTTTCCTCTATCTTCCAAGAGATCAATTGCAACTACTCCACCACCAACAGCTTCTGCGGCTTTAAGGCAAATCTCTGATATCTCATCTGTCAAAGGGCAATTTGAGGCAACTCCACCACGGGCCGTATTTGTTATCCAGTGTGGAGAGTTTCTATAAATGGCCCCTATCACCTCATCTCCAACTACGAAGGCCCTGATGTCCCTCTCAGGTTTGTTAATGTACTCTTGTATGTAAAAAACTGAATGATGATATGAACCAAGTACAACTTTATGCTCAAGTATACTCTCCGCGGTCTCCTTATCATTTACCTTTGAAAGTAGTCTTCCCCAAGAACCAGTTGCAGGTTTTAATACTGCAGGATAACCAATCTTTTCAATTGCCTGAAGTGCCTCTTCAGGAGTAAATGCAACGTATGTTATAGGAGAAGGAACTTTGTGTTTTGTCAAAGCTAAAGTTGTTAAAACTTTATCTCCACAAGTATTAGCGGTGTGATAAGTATTAACTGTTTTTACTCCCATTTCATTTAATACTTTAAGAGAGTAAAGAGCTTTAAGATGACTTATTTCCCTTTCCAAAACTACATCATAATCCATTTTTTCGAAATCTGTTATATTGAATATTGCACATCTCGTGTCCATTCTTTCTACTTCAATCCCTCTATTCCTAAATTCTTCGAGTAAAAATTTCTCGTCAAGTCTGACTCTTGAATAAAGCATTCCTATCTTCATCTAATCACTCCAAATTATTTATTACTGCCTCAGTAAAAGCCAGAGTTCCAAGATTTCCACCCAAATCTTTTGTTCTCTTACCTTCAGCAAATGTTTTGAAAATACTATTTCGTATTCTGTCCCCTTCTTTCTTTTCTCCAAGAAAGTCTAGCATCATTGCAGCTGAAAGAAAAGTCGCTGTTGGATTTGCAATATCTTTTCCTGCATACTTTGGTGCTGAGCCATGGACCGGTTCAAATAATCCTGTTTTCTCACCTATATTCCCTGAAGGTGCTATACCTAGACCACCGACAAGCTGAGATGCCTCATCAGATAATATATCCCCAAATAAATTAGTTGTGACAACAACATCAAATCTTTCTGGTTCTTTGATTAATCTCATTGCCATTGCATCTACAATTACTTCTTCTGTTTCTATATCCGGGAATTTTTCTGAAACTGATAACACAGTTCTTCTGAAAAGTCCACACGTCTTTCTTAGGACATTTGCCTTGTGGACCACAGTAACTCTTTTTCTGTTATTCTCTCTTGCATATTTGTAAGTAAACTCAGCAATTCTTCTTGAGGCTTTTTCCGAAATGTGTCTTTCAGCTATTGCGACTCCATTCTCTTCTCTTTCAATTCCCTTATACATACCTTCTGTGTTTTCCCTCATTATGATTATATCGATATTTGGCCTTGATATTTCCACAGGTAGACTTTTTATCGGCCTTACATTAACAAAAAGGTCAAGTTCTTTCCTTAAGGTAACAATAGCACTCTTATAATCAGGTATGTCGGGCGGCGATGAAACAGCCCCAAAAAAAGTTGCATCTGCATTTCTACAAGCTTCAATTGTTTTATGTGGAATTGAAGTTCCATTTTTTAGATAGCAGTCATATCCTGCTTCTGCATAAGAGTAATCAAAATCAAGATTAACATGTGAAAGTAACTTTAATCCTGCATCAATTACATCATTTCCTATACCGTCTCCTCCGATAACGCATATGTTATATACCATCTTCTAGCTCACCTATGTCATGATTTTTCAAGAAATTGACAATACCACCAGCATCGATAATTTTCAGAATAAACTCTGGAAATCCTTGTGATCTGATATCTTTGCCAGTTTTTAGAATATTAATTCTTCCTTCTTTTAAGTTGACTTCAATCTCTTCTCCATCTTGGACAAGATCATACAACTCATCTGAAATCATAATTGGGAGGCCTATATTTATGCAGTTTCTATAAAATATCCTTGCAAAACTCTTTGCAATCACAGCTTTTACTCCGGAAGCCTTTATTGCAATTGGTGCATGCTCTCTTGACGAGCCACATCCAAAGTTCTCACCTGCAACTATAAAGTCACCAGTCTTTACAGTTTTTGAAAAGTCTGGTCTTACCTCAAAGAAGCAGTGTTCAGCTAGCGCTTTTGGGTCTGTTGTCACGTTATATCTGCCTGGTATTATTTCGTCAGTATTTACATCATCGCCGAATCTAAATATTTTTCCCACTTACATCACCTCTCTTGGATCTGTGATCTTTCCTGTAAGGGCAGTAGCGGCAGCTGTAGCTGGGGAAGCTATTATGATTTCACCTTTATCTGAACCCATTCTCCCTATGAAATTCCTGTTCATAGTTGTAAGGGCCCTATCTCCAGGTGCGATTACACCTTGATGCCTTCCTATACATGGTCCGCACCCAGGATTACAAACCATTGCGCCTGCATCCATGAATATTTTTATGTATCCTCTATTCATTGCCTGAAAATATACCTCATTTGATGCTGGAACAATAATAGTCTTAAGAAGTGGGCTTAACTTCTTTCCCTTAAACATCCTTGCAGCAATTTCTAGGTCATCTATTCTACCGTTTGTGCATGTTCCTATGAATACTTCATCTACTTCTGTTCCTGCGTACTTTTCTACAGGATAGACATTATCTACCCTTGGAGAAACAGCTAGCTGGGGCGTCAAGTCATCAACATCAAATTCAAAAACCTTCTCATAATTTGGATCTTTTGGAACAATTTCCTGATATGGATAACCTCTTGACTTTAGATAATTTTCTGTGACCTTGTCAGTCTTGATTAATCCTGTCTTTCCACCCATCTCAATTGCCATATTTGTCAGGGTAAGTCTATCTCCTAATGACATATCCTCAATCGTTTTTCCACCAAACTCACAAGCTTTGTATGTAGCGCCTCTGGCACCAACTTTTCCTATTATTTTTAGGATCAAATCTTTTGGGTATACCCCTTTAGAAAATGACCCATTAACATCAAAGTAAAATGTTTCTGGAACTCTAAACCAATTCTTTCCAGTAGCATAAGAAACTCCAATATCAGTTGACCCCACACCAGTTCCAAATGCCCCAAGAGCACCATAAGTACAGGTGTGTGAATCTCCACCAATAATTACTCTACCCGGTGTCACAAATCCTCTTTCAACTAGAACCTGGTGGCAAATGCCTTCTCTAAAGAAGTTCTTTATGCCTTCTTTCTTTATAAATTCCAGCACTTCTTTCTGTAATGTTGCACTTTCAACTGATGCCGGTGGTTGTACATGGTCAAAGATAATAACAATTCGGTTCTTATCAAAAAGTGGCCTTCCTGTATTTCTCAATGCTTTTATTGCAAGCGGTGTCGTGTTATCATGACTCATTGTTACATCTATATCTACCAAAACTATCTCTCCGGCCGAAACATCTCTAGAAAGTTTCTTTGAAAAAATCTCTTCAGCAACTGTTCCCATTAACCTCACCATATTTCTTTAGAACTACTCTGGTACTTGTTGCAAGAACTCCTGGGATACTTCTTATATCCTCTATCAGGTTATTGAGTTCCGCAACATTTT
Organism: Candidatus Methanofastidiosum methylothiophilum; assembly: GCA_001587715.1. Classification (GTDB taxonomy): domain Archaea; phylum Methanobacteriota_B; class Thermococci; order Methanofastidiosales; family Methanofastidiosaceae; genus Methanofastidiosum. The sequence continues at coordinate 7,956 of LNGC01000021.1, forward strand.
TTAACGATGCATAGATTGAGATATCTTCGTCTCCAGACATTTCATAGAGCTTTTCAACACCCTTCATGTTTTTTATCTTTCTAGATATGGATGTTGTGTATATATGAGCCTCAAGCCTTAGGAATAAAACAGCATCAACTCCCGTAGGTATAGTCACTGCTTTAACACCAAGAACCTTTTCGGCAATGTCTAGAATATCTGTTTCATGCACAATCTTTCTTTCGTCTCCTACCTTCTTAATTTCATGAATAATTTTTAGTAAATCTTCATCGCTGGCCTCAATACCATATTGATTTAATTTTGACATAACGGCTCTTCTGCCGGCGAACTTATCAACAATTATTTTCCTTTCTTTCCCAACCATCTCCGGTGAAAAAGGTTCATAAGTAGATGGATTCTTTAAAACACCGTCTGTGTGGACACCACTTTTGTGTGTGAAAGCATTATCCCCCATTATTGGCATCAACGGGTAAACATATATCCCTGTTATCTTTTCTACATATGCGGAAATTTGTTTTAACATCTTAAGATCATATTTTAAGTTTTCATTATCTAAAATGTGAGTAGCCACTACAAAGTTAGATAAATCAACTATACCTGTCCTTTCCCCTATACCATTTACTGTTGTATGGACACAATCTGCTCCGGCTCTAACGCCCGCCATAGCATTTGCAACTGCAAGACCAAAGTCATTATGACAGTGGACATCAATTCCAACAGGTTTCAGATTGGCTTTTATAGTCTTTACAAGATCGTAAAAAATATGGGGTTGCATAACCCCAACGGTATCTGCAACGCTTATTCTGTCGGCCCCAGCATCAATTGCAGCATTACAGATTTCAATAAGATAATTGAAATCTGTTCTTGTTGCATCTTCTGGTGTATACCTGACTTTAAGTCCGTGGTCTTTTGCATATTGGACACAATCTACTACTTTCTCTATTGCTACTTCCTTGGTCATCTTTAATTTATCTTTAAGGTGAACATTAGAGGTTGCAAGAAATATTGCAACTCTGTCAACTTCACAGTCAACAGCCATTTCTACGTCTCCCTTGACAGCTCTCACATGTCCTACGACATCTGCTTTGAGATTTTCTTTTACAACTTTTCTGATAAACTCTTCAATCTTTGGAGAAACGTTGGGATGGCCGACCTCTATCATGTCGACTCCAAAATCATCTAGCATTTTGGCAAGTGTCATCTTTTCATTGATGGTAAAAGAAACACCTGCAGTCTGCTCACCTTCCCTTAAAGTTGTGTCCAATATTTTGACCATTTTATTCTCCCCAATCCTCTTCTTCTTCAGGGGCAATTTCTAGTACTAGTGGGTCAAGGCTTATTATTTCAAGCTCTATTCCACACTCAGAACACTCGACTATATCCCCTACTTCTGGATTTTCTATTTCAATAACGCAACTACATTCTGGACATTCTCCCATCCAAATCACCTCGATGGCATTAATCGTAAACTCCTTTTAAGTTTTACGGTTTAAAATAGTTATTAACTACGATAATCGAAATATTTTTAAAGTCAAATACAAATTATCTCTCATGGACGAGCTAGATATACAAATATTGTCGATTTTAGAAGAAAACTCTAGGATGAAGAACACTGAGATAGCAAAACAACTCTCTGTCTCTGAAGGATCTATCCGAAGGAGGATTGACAATCTTATAGAAACAGGTATAATCAAAAACTTCACAGTTGAGGTCTCTACTAATTTTGGATTTATTTCATTGGTACTTTTAAACACACATACCCAAGAATCAACAGACGAGATTGTAAAACAGATTATGAAAATTGAGGGTGTGAAAAGAGTATATGAAACAACAGGAGAATGGGATGTCGTAGCCTATGTGATATGTAATTCACCAAAAGAGTTTAATATTATTATAGAAAATATCAGAAAGCTTAAAGGTGTTAATAAATCAACTAGCCTTACAGTTTTGAATGTATTGTAGTGATAATATGGTAAAAATATTACTTGTTGATGACAATCAAGATTTTTTAGATATATTGAAACTAGGTCTTTCTTCTCATGAAGTTTTACTTGCTAATAATGGATTAGAAGGCGTTGAGGCATATAAAAGAGAATTGCCAGATGTTGTCGTAATGGATATTAAGATGCCCGTAATGGACGGGATTAAAGCCACAAAAGAGATAATTAAATTTAATCCAAATGCAGTTGTCATAGGTGGAACAGCTTATTCAGAATTACAGAAAGATTTATTCGAAGCTGGTGCAAAATTTGTTCTTATCAAACCTTTCTCAATAGAATCAATAGAAAAAATAATAGAAAAACATATCTTAAAAAAGAGACCTAAGACAGGATATTATAAATAGATCCTTTCTCAAGAGCTTCTCTTAGCTCCATTCCTATTCTTTCTCCATAGCTTATTTCCCTTCCATAAAGATAGCCTGTGTGTGGGGTGAACTTTGTTCCAGGGCTTCCAGGAATTCTCATAGAAACATCAAATATGACTATTTCTTCTTTTCCTTCATATGACGCCACTGCTCCTTGAAGGGCAAAAGGCCCTATTATCCCTGGTGGATATTCCTTCTTTGTAACATTTACAAATTTCTCTCCGATATCAAAAGCCTTTTCTAAAATACTTTCTTTTGTAGTGCAAGTTATATGGCCTGTTTCGATCATTTTAGGTTTAACGTATTTTAAGACTTCAAGCTGCTCATTTGCGGGGAGCCTTAATATACCATCCAGGTTAGTTTGTCTCCTTGTGTCAGTTCCCATTAACTCTAGCTCTTCTCTAGTATTTGAGTAGAAGAAATTGAAATTTGTCTGAGCGCCTAAGATATACTCTTCAATAACGGCTTTTTTCAACCCTTCTTTAGTTATCATTCCTTTATCTATTAATTCCTTGCTTTTTTGTTCATACTCTTTAGGAGAAGATGCAAAGAAAAATGCCCGTTCATAGCCTCTTATAGCCTCTGAGACCTTTACTATGACTAGTCTATCAATTTTATCAGGAGAGGAGAATATCATTGGAAATCTTATCCCGGCCTTTTCCAAAAGATAATACTGATTTTTTGGAACATCTCTTTCTTCTAATTTTACTAGGCCTCTTGTTCCGTATATTGGGACAAAGAAATCGTTTTCTATTCTTTCAAAATCAAAGTAAACCCAGAAGTATCTGTTGTGTATAAAAATAGTGTTCATTTCTCTAAGTTCTTTCTGAACATCTTTATCAGTAATTTCCTTAAATGAATCTAGGACAACAACTTCATCTATGCAGCCACGGCCATCTCTTGATTTATAATACTTTGAATAGGTTTTTTCTCTACCTTTTTGACAAACTGCAACTGTATTGAATCCATATTTTTTTACACCACTTGAAATATCAAGGGCAGAATGTCCTCCCAATACACCTATAGTTATGTTATCGAGATCATAGCTGCTCAGGATATTCTTTATATCCTCCTGACCTATCATGAAAAAACCTTACCAGCTTTTTATTTCCTCTTTAGCTCCTCCTTTAATGAGCTTTAGTACCTTTATCATGTTCTTTGCAGTATTCTGTGAGGTTTTTATACCATATTCATCTTTATCAGAGTCTCCGATATTATAACCAAATCCAACACCACCATAGTGTGATGTTGCCTCATCTGCAACAACGATTGAATTATGGATCAAGAAGAAATTGAAAATCTGCTGTAGAGTAGTTTCCTGCCCCCCGTTTCTAAATCCTCCTACAGAAATTCCAGCACCAACTTTGTTTCGAAGTTCAAATTTTCCCCTAAGTGCTCTAGTTCTGTCCATAAAAGCCTTCATCTGTGCAGATACACCACCCAAGTAAACCGGCGAAGCAAGTATAATTCCGTCAGCACCTCTTATCTTATCATACAAAGGTGTCATATCGTCTTTCTGAACACAAATTCCAGTATCCTTACATGCTCCACATGCCTTACAAGGCGCCACTTTCAATAGTCCTACATGTATAAGTTCTGTTTCAACTCCAAGCTCTTTACATGTTTCAAGTGCTTTCTTCAATAGAAATAAAGTATTTCCCTCTCTAGGGGATCCACAAACTCCTAGTATTTTCATATAATCCCTCCATTTTTCTAATGAATGTTTATTTATAAAAATGTTTTGCATGAAACTATCTAAATTTTTATAAGTAAAATATTAGAATAAATTATAGTGTTAAAATGGAAGAAATTGATGAAATAAGACAGAAGAAGATGAACAACCTAAAAGAAAAATTTTCAGGTGAAAAGAAAAAAGTATTAATTGAAGTCCTTGCTTTATCAGGATGCTCGCATTGCCCATCTGCTGCTGAAATGGCTTATAGAGTCGCATCACAGTATGACAATGTTGATGTAGCCATAGTTAACATTGCAACTCCTGAAGGAAATTCAAAAGCAAGAAAACTTGGTGTCATGAGCGTACCAGCAATTGTCATAAATGGAAAAGTTGCCTTTGTTGGAACACCTCAAGCAGATATGATAATGCACGATGCTGTAAGAAAGGCTATGTAGTCAAATCTTTTAGTTTATTCTTTATATCTTCTAAGATAGTAAGATAGGACTCTTCTAGATCCGCTGTGAACTCATCTGAAAATGTGAAAGGATCTTTTATTCCTATTGCGCAAAAAAGTATTTCATTTGGCATTCTGTCTGGAGAGATAGTCATCCCAAGTTTCACCATAGTTGAAAAGTTAGTCGAGTGTGGTGAAGACGTTTCAGGTATTGATAAAATATCTTCTAGAGTAAGGTATGTAATTTTTCCTATATTGTCAGAAATAATCGAGTCAATAAAGATCGCACAATTATAATCTAGAATTGAGTCTAGTAGTTCAATGCCAGAAGAATAGAAAACTTCAAAGATAATATTCTCATAGTTAATGAAATATTTTTCTAAATCTTCAACAACTTTTGGCCCTATTCTATCATCCTTAAGATAGGGATTTCCAATACCTAGGACTATTATTTTTTTCATTTTATACTCTTATTGGATTTGGCCCTAGTTCTCTTATCTTTTCAGTGAAAGATGTCATGACTTCCGAGAACCTTTTTCCCTCTGATGCGGAGATCCAAAATATCTCTAATCTTTCAGGCTCTATCCCCATATCTGCAATTAGTTTTTTTAATAGCGTCACTCTTTTTAGTGCTTTAAAGTTTCCTTGTTGATAGTGGCAGTCCCTAGGTATATGACACCCTCCTATAAATACTCCATCAGCACCCCTAGCAAATGTTTCAAGAATAAATGCGGGGTCAACTCTCCCCGAGCACATAAGTCTTATTAGTTTAACATTTGAAGGATAGCTATACCTTGAAGTGCCTGCAAGGTCAGCACCTGCGTAAGTGCACCAGTTGCAGACAAAACCAACAATATTAGGCTCAAAATTAGTCATTAGTCAACACCGTAGAATTTTTTTATGAATCCATCTCTTGGGGTTTCTGAAAGGGAAGCTATTCTCTCTTTTGGAAGTCCCATCGAGAGCCCCAAAAGTTGATTATAATAAAAAACAGGTATACAGAAATCTTCACCTTTGTCTCTTAGGCCTTTTTGCCCTAAATCAAACTGAAGGAAACAGAAAGGGCAAGCTGTAACAATACAGTCTGGGTCTGAGTATTTGATGTTTAGAAGTTTTTTTTCTAAAATCTTCAATGTAACATCTGGATTATTACCTCTCATACCTCCACCTGCACCACAACAAGATAATTTCTTTGGGTAGTATACACTTTCCATTCCCAAAGCTTCAACCAAAGCATCTAGTTTGTGAGGCTTTTCAGGATTTTCGGCCATTAGGTGATCTGAAGGTCTCAATAGGTGGCAACCATAATGTACGGCAGCCTTTGCACCGTCTAATTTTATCTTTGTAGCTTCTTTAATTTTTTCAGTACCAATATGATCGTGTAATACCTCCACTAAATGATATACAGAAATTGTGCCTTGATATTTTCTTCCCACTTTATTTAAGATAGTATTTACCCTTTCTCTCTTTTCCTGATCATTTTTCAAGAGCAGATTGCTGTTCTTTAAGTAACAAAAACATCCATTGCAAACAGCCATTAAATCTTTGTTCATAGATTCAGCTATGGATATATTTCTAGCACTCTGTGCAAGTCCTGAAATTTCTTCAACTGACCAGAATGCTCCACCTGGGGGGCAACAACCTGCACCAATCATGTCATAAACATTTGCCCCTAAGAGTGGCATTGTTTCTCTTATAGAGTTTTCAATATCCGGATATCTTAAGGGAATAATGCATCCTGTGTACAAAGCATACTCAGTCGCATGCAATTACATCATCCCCCTTTGGCTTCCAATCTTTCTTTATTTTTAGTAATTTTCCTGCATGAGTCGAATCAACTACCTTTTGGATTTCAAGTATATACTTCTTGTCGGAACCGGCTGTCGTAAGAGGAGGAGCTTTTACCTTAGCCCTAAGAGTAATACCTTTTTGAACTGTAACTGCATGCCCAAGATGATAAATATTATTGGCAACTTCAATTTGGGCTTCTGGAATAATTCCATTTTCTGCAGAAATTCTTCTAAGTGCAAACACAACATCTGTTGGTCCTGCATTTTGAGGGCATCTTTCCAAGCACATGAAGCAAGTAGTGCAAAGCCATATTGCTTTTTTGTCTAATATTTGCTCGTCAAGGCCCAAAAGAACTTGATGCATAGTTCTTTTTATTTTATGGTCTGTATCGCTTGCAACAGGACATCCTGAAGCACACATCCCACACTGAAAGCACTCATAAACTCTTTTACCACCGTATTCAATGACCTTATTTACTAGGGCCTTGTTAGTTTCGTTAAGGACGATTTTCATTTATTTCCCCCTGTAAGGGCCAAAATCTGCATTCTGACCTGCTTAGTTGTAAAGTGATTTGCTTTAATAGCTCCAGAAGGACATGCTGCACTACAAACACCACATCCTTTGCACAAGGCTATATCCACTTCCATTTTATCCTCTTCAGTATATCTAATTGCCTTGTACGTGCAAAGAGATTCGCACGTTCTACATCTTGCACACAAATCTTCTATTATTTGAGCAAAAAGGGGCTCAATTTCTATTTCACCCTTAGACATAAGAGAAGAAGCTGCAGAAGCCGCTGCTTTTCCTTGACTTACTGCGTCTGGGATTTCCTTGGGGCCCTGACATGCTCCAGCAATAAAGATTCCATCGCTGTCAGTACTAACAGGCTTTAGTTTTGGATGGATCTCTTTGAAAAATCCAGTTTTATCAGTACTTATATTCAATAGATTTGCAAGCTTCTTTGTTCCTTTTGGGGATTCCATTGCAACTGCTAAAACAACAAGATCAGCAACAACACTTATCTGTTCTCCGAGGGTGTCATCATCACCTGAGACCTCTAATCTATCTCCAATTGAATCAACTTGACTTATCCTACCTCTTATGAACTTAACTCCTTTTTCTCTAGCCATCCTGTAATACTCCTCATAACCTTTTCCAAAACATCTTAGATCGATATAATGAATGAACATATCTATGTCTGGATATTTTTCCTTTAGGAGTCTAGCATGTTTAATTGAGTATGTGCAGCAGATTCTAGAGCAATAATCATTTGTTTTTTCATCTCTTGAACCGACGCATTGAATAAAAGAAATTGTATGTGGTTTTCTACCATCAGACGGTCTTAATATCTCTCCCTTTGTTGGTCCAGAAGCACACATCATCCTCTCGAGTTCTAGAGAAGTTATAACGTTTGGATGGTCGTAATCATATTCAGCTTTTTTATTGGGGTCAAATAGATCATAACCAGTTGTAACAATAATACTTCCAACATCAAATTCAACAAACTCGTCATCATTTTTCGAGATATCTATCGCACCAACTTGACATCTCTTCTCGCACAACTTACACTTGATACATTTTGTTTTGTCGATAACTGCTTTCATGGGTATGGCCTGTTGAAATTGTATATAGATAGCTTTTCTCTTGTCCATATTACAGTTAAATTCATTGTCTACTTTCACAGGGCATACTATGCTACAATCGCCACATCCATTACACTTTTCCCAGTCTACCGATGTTTGTTTTTTCCTAACAACTACGTGATATTTTCCTATATGCCCAGAAACATCTTCAATTTCTGAGTATGTAAGAAGCTCAATATTCGGAGTATTCGAAACATCTACCATCATCGGTGCAAGAATACATGCAGAACAGTCATTTGTGGGGAAGGTCTTATCTAATTGGGCCATTTTGCCGCCGATGCTTGGATCTCTCTCAACAATATATACTTGATATCCGCCACGGGCTAAATCTAGGGCAGCATTTATCCCAGATATGCCCCCACCTATCACCAGTGCAGATTTTAATACAGAGAGTTTTCTATCTTCTAAAGGCTCTAATTCTGATGCTCTATATACTCCACTTTTAACTAATTGTTTTGCCTTATTAGTTGCGTTTTCTTTATCTTTAAAATGAGGCCATGAACACTGATCTCTAATATTAACTTGTTCATAGAGGTATTTGTTCAAATTCGTCGAATTTAAGGTTTTTCTGAATATTTCTTCATGAGTTCTAGGTGAGCAGCATGCTGCAACAACCCTGTTGATTCCTTCTTTTTTAATATCGTCTTTTATGATGTTTTGTCCTTGTTCAGAGCAGAGGTACATATGATCTCTCACAACAGACACATTTTCTATTGTTTTAGAGAAATTAACAACTTCCTCTATATTGACACTACCTGCTATGTTAGTACCACAGTGACAAACATAAACCCCAATCTTGGGGCAACTGCTATCTTCTTTTTTTTTCTTTGACTGGGATTTTGCCATAGGACCACTCTACAGATTATAACAAATCAATATCCTATCATAATTTTAGATTACCCTAAACTGTTGTTAAAAAGAAGAATCTGTTTTTATAGCTTTTGGTTTTAAATTAAAAAATTATATGAATTATAAAGAGAATGATTTATCCAAGCCTTTAACATGCACATTTATAATATCCTCTTCAATGACTGTACCTATCACATAAGAATGGTAATACTTATTTAGAATAATAAGAGCTTTGTCAACCTCTTCTTTTGAAACGATTACCATAAATCCAGTGCCCATATTGAAGGTTCTGTACATTTCTTCAATTTCTACCCCTGTATCCATTATCTTTTTGAAAACAACAGGCGGCTCAGGCAACTCAAGCTCAAATCCCATACCATTTTTCAATCTTTTAAGATTTAATAGACCGCTACCTGTTATATGCGCCATTCCTTTTACTTTGACATTTTCAATTAGATCTAGTATCTGCCTTACATAAATTCTAGTAGGTATCAAAAGCTCAGGATAGTCTTCTTCTCCCAGAGCTTTTCTTGCAAGAGTTAATCCATTTGAATGAACACCTGAAGAGGCAATGCCAATTATTATATCACCAGTAATAATCTCTTTTCCAGATATTATTCTATCTTTTTTTACTACACCAAGGCAGGTTCCTGCCAGATCAAACCCTTCTCCTTCTCCCTTTATTATATCAGGGAGAGTTGCAGTCTCACCACCAATGATTGGCATATCTGACTGTTTTGCACCCTCTAAAAGTCCTTTTGCTATTTCATTAAGCATATACTCTGAAGTGTTTTCCAAAGCAATATAGTCTACAAATGCGATTGGCGTTGCACCGTTACATATGACATCATTTACGTTCATCGCAATTACATCAATTCCAACAGTGTCATATTTTTTTAATTTTTGAGCAACAAGAACTTTTGAACCTACGCCATCTGTAGCAAGTGATAAGGCATATTCCCCAATTTCTATGAATCCTGAATAACTACCTATGTCGCCAATAGCCGCCCCTATCTTTCCTTTTCTAAATTGTAGGGTTTCTTTGATAACAGAAACTAAGGCACTAATAGATTTCTCTTCAACTTTTATGTCTACACCTGAAGATTTGTAATCCTTGGGAGTTGTCACTTACTTCACTCCTAAAATCCTCATGGCAAGATAAGCTGCATTCTCTCCATTATCAATCCCTACACATGCCACGGGAACGCCTTTTGGCATCTGTACTATGGAGAGAAGTGCATCTAGCCCATCAAGTTTAGAAGAAACGGGAACGCCTATAACAGGTTTTTTAGTATGAGCTGCAACAACTCCAGGAAGTGCTGCCGCCAAACCTGCTATAGCTATAAATACATCATAGTCCTTTTTAGCAAGTTCTGCTACTCTATCGGGTTCCCTGTGGGCAGAAGCATATTGGATTTCGTATTCAACTTTATTCTCATCAAAAACTTTCTTTACTTTGTTTACTATCTGCTCATCACTTTTTGAGCCTGCTATAATTAGAATCATGTATTAAGATAGGTGTATGGATTAAAAAGATTTTTGTATAAGAATAGCTTTCTCGATTAAAATAGATTAGTGAGAATTTAAATATAAAAAATAAAAGGACTTTCCTATAATCATCAGAAAATAACCTTTTACATAAAATACTTTCAATACCTTCTTGGGTTTTTCTTCTGGTAGCATTCTCTGCAGTAAACAGGTCTTGTTCCATCAGGCTTGAATGGAACTTCTGTTTCCTGTCCACAACTTGCACACGTTGCCTTGTGCATTTCACGAGGAGGTCTATCATATCCTCCTCTCTTTTCACCATACATTTTAATTACTCCTTTTGTTTGGCCATTAATAGCCTTAATATTAAAACGCATCTTTAGTTTATAAGGTTGATTATTCAAATAAATGAAAAAATATCAATTAATACCATAAAACGTAACATTTACATACTTTTGTTTAATTTAGATAATAAAGATATCAAAAGCTATTAACTTATTGGAAGAGGATTAATCAATGCCTTCTCCAATTTTTTTTCTGAAACTTTTACCTACAAATCTCATATATTTATCTGATATTACTTCATAAGCAATTTTACTCGCTTCACTGTAGGTGCCTGCCAACCCTCCACCAAGTATAACACGTCCACCACCAACAGCAACATTTCCTGTTTGAGTAATAAACGTACCAGCGTGTCTGTGGAAAGAATTGCCCGGGATTTCGTTAGAATAATCTATAACTTGGCCTGTAAGATGTTTGCCGGGATACCCCGGTGGCATTTGAGATGCTTCAAATCCACATCCCTTAAACCATGGGAAACTCCCACTTACCGTAAATACCCCCACACAAACATTATCTTTAAACTTGACATTAACCTCTTCAAGTTTTCCTTCATAGCTTTTTTTTGCTATCTCATAAAGAGAAGTATCTATTGTTGGCCACCTACCTTCTGCTTCAGGTGAGCCGTCTCTACCATTTATTTCAAATACATAAAAGTTGTAATTATTATTTTCTTTTAGAGCACAAAGACCAAAGTAGATTATTCCATTGAAAGCTAGTTTTTCCTCTTCTAAGAGATTTGTTAAAAAAGGAACAACTATGGTATCTTCAATTTTCTTAACTAAATCGTCTCTGTCCTTCAAAAGTGGATGTGGGGCGACAACACCCATCCCGCCTGTTATGTAGTTTACCATTTCTCCAGGGTGGCCCGTTCTCTTATTGAATCTCTCAATCAAGAAAGTATCTTCTGG
>LNGC01000022.1 GCA_001587715.1 Candidatus Methanofastidiosum methylothiophilum
TCTTGTGGAGATTTTTTCCAATCCAGTTTATCGCCCCTTTATTTATCTTCAAATTTTAATGATGCTGAATTCATGCAATATCTTTTGCCTGTTGGTTTAGGCCCGTCGTCAAATACATGCCCAAGATGGCCACCACATTTGCTGCATAAGACCTCTGTTCTTACCATTCCATATGCCAAATCTTCATTCTCTTCCACACTACCCTTATCAGAGGTCTTAGTAAAACTTGGCCAGCCAGTTCCAGAATCGAATTTATCATCAGAATCAAATAGTTCGTTTCCACATGCTGCACAAACATATTTTCCTTTCTTTTTGTTGTCTACATATTTACCGCTAAAGGGTCTCTCTGTTCCCTTTTCTCTCAAAATATGGTATTCTTCAGGCGTAAGTTTCTTCTTCCATTCCTCTTCTGTCAGCTTAATTTTTTCCTTCATAATATCTCCTTTGATTGTTAAAATATTAAAATTTAAATAGTTATTTATTATAATTTATAGTAGGTGAATTAGAATGATAAATAAAAAAAGAATTTTAGTTGCTTTATTAACTGGTGCAATCCTAGGTGTATTCTGTATCATAGGAGTAGGCTCTAGGATCGGATATGAGAACTATATTTTTTTAATTGGAATGTGGTATAACAGGATAGTTATGGGGTTATTGATAGGTCTCGCAGGTTATATTCAAATAACAAAGGGATCTAAGAATGTTCTATTTAGAGGCGCTTTACTTGGATTAATTGTATCAAGCGATATCTTTATTTCAACTGAATTTAGAGACATACCAAGTTTTTTCGCTGGAATAGTCTACGGAGTAATAATAGATTTTGTTGCAAGCAAATATGGAAAAAAATAAATAATTTAAGGATTATCTGGTGCACCTAGACTCGAGGAACAGGATATGTCTAATGTCTGCTCTGGGAAGGCCTCCCCATTTGGCATTTTATCCATTTCACGATTCTTTCTTTTTTCCAATTCTTCCTTTTCTAATACACCATACGCAACTTTTCCTATCAGGGTTAATGGCAATTCTTTTCTGAATTCAATTTCTTCTGGGCAACTCCATTTTATCAAGTGCTCTTGACAATAATCCATAAGTTCTTTTGTTAGTTCTTTGCTTGCTTTTGATGGATCTTTCAAAGAAATAAATGCTTTGACACTTTTCATTTTGTGAGGATGAGGGATTCCAATAGCACAAGATAATGCAACTAGAGGGTGACTGTCCAAAACATCTTCAATCTGAGATGGATAAACATTCATTCCAGAGGATATTATGATTCGTTTAAGTCTTTGTTTAAAGTAGATAAATCCATCAGGGTCCATATGACCTGCGTCTCCAGTGTGCAGCCATCTTCTCCCATCAGGATGTACTCTAATAGTTTTCTCGGTTTCTTCAGGATGGTCAAGATACCCCCTCATAAGTGTAGGCCCGCTGACACATATTTCACCTTCTTCCCCCGGAAGAGCCTCTTCAAATGTGTCTAGTTTTACTATCTTGATAATAATGTCCGATAGAGGTATTCCTACACTTCCTTGCCTATAACTATTTTTAGGCATAATGGTAACACCCGTTACAGATTCAGTTAATCCGTAACCTTCCCTTAAGACAACATTACCCCCGGATTTTGAAGCTGCATTTTCAAATTCTAATTTAATATCGTGAGGGAGATGATCCCCGCCGCAGAATGCACCCTTTATACAGCTAAAATCTACCTTGGATATCTTGGGATTTCTTGCAAGTGCAGCATAAAGAGTTGGAACGCCCGCCATATATGCAGGTTTTTTAGTTTTTATTAAATTTAATACAGTTTCTGCAGAAAACTTAGGAACTAAAATACATTTGCCACCATCAATCAAAAAGGTATGCACACAAACTCCAAGGCCGAATCCATGAAATATTGGGAGAATTGAAAGAACTGAATCGCCTTCTACGATTGGTCCTTGTGCACTGGCTTGCATGGCGAGACAGTTTAGATTATGACTTGAAAGTTCAATCCCTTTAGGAACTCCTGTAGTTCCACCGCTATAAAGGATAACTGCAAGTTCATCAGGATCCATTTTTATTTTTTCTATTTTAGGGTACTCATTCCCCATTAGATCTTCCCACCAAGCTACTCTCGGATCTAAAGGAACTTTTTTTATTTTTCTTCCAGATGTCAGTTTAAATCCAATCTTTTTTAGGGTTGGGAGATAGTCCGTAATTTTTGCGAGTATTAGTTTTTCAACTGATGTAGACTCTAATATATCTTTAAAATTACCATAAAATGCATCAAGTGTTATAGCATATTTGCTTTTGCTTAAATTAAGGTAAAATTTTACTTCTTTGGGGGGGGAAAGTGGGTGGATCATGCTTGTTATGCCACCAATTTTGTTTGCGGCATAAAAACAAATAATTGCCTGTGGGCAGTTAGGCATACAGATAGTAATCCTGTCTCCCTTTCTAAGGCCAAGGGCATAAAGAGCATTGGCAAAGCGATCTATATCGCCTAAGAATTCTCTATATGTTGAAGTAAGGTCTAAAAAGTCATAAGCAATCCTATCTGGGTATTTCATAGAGGTGTCATAAATAGCCTCATACATTGTTTTTTTAGGATAATCGATTGATTCAGGGATGTAAGATTCGTAATACTTTAACCATGGTTTTTTTTCATACATTATTTTCCCTCCGTTGCTACCAAATAATCTTTAATATCCTCCTCAGACGGTGGCTTTTCTAGTAGTTCAGGGTTCTGCATAAATTTAGTAAAAAGCTCAATGGCTTTAACAAAATATATTCCTTCACTAATACGATCATCTAAAGTGCAGCCTATTCTAACTACATCTTTAACTTTTAATTCGCCTTTATCATCAACAACTGGAGCTTTATGGATCTTGCCCAGAGCCATAAAATTTGATGTATTTCCATATTCAAACAGATGATGAAATACAGAATCAAGCCCTAAACTACCAAGATTAGTAACATACACACTCGCATACATTGGGTCATCTTTAACTATAGATGCCGGTAAAATTCCGTAATAATCAAGACCCCTCCAAACCCAGACTATAAATTTTAAGATAAAATCAGGGAACTTAATAAGAAGGTCTATTTCTTTTTCTTCGTGCTTTTTTTCATCTCCCCTGCCATATTCTAAAGCTTTAGCCATTCTTTGTATCACAATATCCAAAGTATCTCTTGGTTCAAAAGTAACTTTAATATTAGAATAACCTGCGTCCTCATCCAATTTTTTCTTGACAATCATCGAGATTTGTATTTCGTTTCTTTGGAATATTCGTCTGCCCATAACAAATCTATTCAATTGTGGCCTCATAGCTACTGTCCTAACTAAAGAAGCAACAAATATATGAAAAAACTTAATTTTCTTTTCACTTAGACCCTCGTTGGCTTTTTCCATATATTCCAAAGTTTTCTCGACTTCAAACTCAAAGTCTGCATATATTGCTGATTCTGTCCGTGTTTTCATTACGAATGGATAAATTCGTTTATAATTGGGTAACGTTCTTATCTGTTTACCGTCGCATCTATCGCCAAAGGCCATATATTATCACCAATTGTTGATACAATATTAGACATTTGACGTTTATATTTATAATCTTTTCCTTTTCAAAAATTAGACAATAAAATATACTTTTTTAGACTAATTACTTGTCAATCTTACTAGAGTTATAATAAGGGGATCTATAAATATTAACAATTCCCCCTTGATCTTTGAAAGTAACTATTGGCTCCAATTCTTCAAAAAACTCTCTTGCGTATTTAGGTGTTGTTTTTTCGTAAGAGTCGATAACTACATACTCTATTTGATATTTTTCAAGTGTCTTTTGAAACAATTGTTGGTCTTGGGGGATTTGATAAATCTTTCTATGGGAAAAAAAGTGAATTTGTCTAAATGATTGTGTCATAACCGTTGAATTTTCATCTGTATTATCTTTAAGCCAATGCCCAGCTTCATCTAGAAGGCCATACGAAACAACACTTGTTTGTAATACGGATACAGTTGCACCAAACTGGAATATAACGGCTATTACCATGAAAGCAATAGCTATATTTTTTCTCTTATCTTTAAGATATAACAAAGCTAAATAGGCTATAAGGAAATACCCTGCAAGCAAATATCTTGGTTCTTGAACAGGCCATAAAAATGCAGACAAGAATACAAAGAATCCAAATAGTAATAATGTTTTCTCAGATTTTTTCATACCGAGAATCGAAAGAGGTAATATAGGTATAAACGATCCAAGAAGGAATATTGGCAAAGTTCTAGTAAAATAAGTAATAACATTCGATCCCATTTGAGGCAAGAGGTAAGCAGAATGTGAAACAAAAGGAGTTTGGAAATGAGAATAAGACCATAATGCCCATGGAAGAACTATCAAGACAGAAGATAATATATTAATTGCAACTTTTTTCTCTAGTTTAATCAAATAATAAAAAATGATAGGGGAGGTGTATAAGACCCCCACAGACTTTGTTAGAAAAGATACCCCAATAAGAACTCCCAATAATACATGTTTTTTATAAGAATTATCTTTCCATAAAAATACCAGATAAGAAGCCATGACAAAGGTTAACAATGGTATCTCACGAATTACATTTATGGAATCGTAAAAAATAATCGGGGTAAAAAAAACATACAATGATCCTAAAAATGCCAATTCCATAGGCACTCTTTTTTCTAAAATCAGAAAACAAAGAATCACATGAACTACGGAGAATAAAGGCACTACTAGATAAATTCCATTTTCTCCAAAAATCCCTATAAAAAGAGCAAGAAAAAGAGGCAACATTGGTGGAACATCCCCGGGGTAGCCACTAAACATATACCCGTTTCCACTAATTAGAGAGTACCCTAACGAGGCATATAATCCCCCGTCGTAGATGAGCCCGTAGTGCGGAACATAATAAGCAAGAGAAATAACTGATATAATTATCAAGATTAGTATGTAACGATTTCTGGTCATTGTAAAGTTCATTATTCGAAAGAAGTAAAATATCTATTTATATGGTTAATGTGGGATTTAAGAATACTTTTAGGATAATTAAGGCCGCGATAAATCCCCATATCAAAAAATATCTATTATCCTAATTTAAATATATTCAAAATTAGTAAATTATACCCTGTTTAATCTTTTAACTGCTTCAAAATTATTCTTTTTATGTCAAATGAATTTGATCAAGCATACGGATTTATTATTAAATCTTGTAACTATCTGGGTAGAATGTGCTCAGTTAAAGGAGAAATTGAAGTTTGGGAGAAAAAAGAAATGGATAGGATTTTTCTCATAGATAAAGACTCAGAAAGATTCTTATCACGCACAAAACACGACGATCCGGAATGGTATGAAAACTCAAAATACATGCTAACTTCTCTTATTGAAAATAATTGTAGTCTGCCCCCTATTTTGTGCATGTGCTAACTTTAATTTTCTCTATATATTTTTTTCAAATCCTATATATTCTCTAGTAGCAATATTTATAAATAAGATACATTTGAGTTATTCTATGAGTTATAGGGCAATTATCTACAATTCTGCCACTCTTAATGCCCCAAAGAATATTCTTCAATTTCTCTTTGGTGTTATACTATATGTGAGTTTAACTGGTGATTATAACTTACTAAAAATAGTACTTGCAGCTTCAGGATTATCTTTGGGTTTAGGTGCAATATACCTGTTTAATGATCTCACCGATTATGAAGATGATAAAAAGAACCTGATGAAAATATCCTGGAAAGCTATAGCTAATGGGAGTATATCAATTCAAACAGCAAAGTATCTTATAGTGATTTTATCTGTTTTGGGAACATTGTTTTCTTTCTTAGCGGGAATTAATTTTTTTGTCATATTTGCATCCATAATAGCATTAAATCTACTATACTCATACCCGGATATAAGGCTCAAAAGTCACAAAAATACTTCCCTTATCGTTATCACGGTGATACAGATATTGAAATTTTCAAGCGGCTGGTTCCTCTTTACAACAAGTTTTAAAGGATTTCCATTTCCTTTCATTTTATCATTATCGGTTGGATACTCTCTTCTTTTCTTGTACTATAAGAATAACACTACAAATGCAAAAAAAATAATTAAAGAAAATAGATTAAGGGTATATCCACTTTCACTATTGTTACTAATTTTTCTGTTAATATCCTTCTTCATGTATGCTTTTCCTGTTGTATTTCTATTAATTCTCGGGATGTCTGTACCAACAATTTTATTCTACACTTTATCTAAGGATTACCTAGGAACAAAAGTAAACTTTGCTTTCATGTATGCCGGACTTATCATTATACTGCTATCCTTCCTTTTGCTTTCAGTTCCGACAGTTACAGCTACAAATGATACTCTATTGAGTTACTCAAATCAACTGAAAGAAATATTAAAAAATGCCTATTTGAACAAGTGAATCATGCTAGTCTTCAAATGAGGTTTAATTCCTGTCTGTCTACCATAAATAGATATTTTTCCTTCTTTAATGTTTTTGAATATAGCGCTCGTTGTCTTTTTTGATTCAATCATAAAATAGGAAGATCCTAGCTCTTCAGAAAAATGAGAATCTGATCCAGATACCCCGGGTATTTTATTAGTTTTGGCATATGTCTCGGCCATTTTATTGTGTGCAGATAAAAGAGTCCTACTGTTAAAAATTTCAATAGCATTAATCTTATCTTTAATTGGATCTATGTCATCTCCAATACCTTTTCTAAATTTGTCAAAGGGGTGTGGTGCAATGATAAATCCTTTTTTGCCATAAGAAATAGTTTCTTCCAAAGTCATGTCTCTAGGTATCTCTTCGTCAAGATTCAATACAATAATCTCTCCTGAAATTGTTTTAATTTCTTGACCAACTATTACTTTTATGGGCAAATCTTTTTCTTCTGCAAAATCTCTTGTCTCAATACCGCCTTTTGTAGAATTATGGTCGGTGACGGAAATGACATCAAGCCCCTTAGAAAGTGCAGTTTCAAGAATATCTTTTGGTTTCATGTTTCCATCAGGAGAATAATAAGAATGTATATGGAAATCGAGCTTTAGTCTTTCCATACTTTTTCCTTATTGATCATACTTAAAAAATTAACTTATTGCTCAAAAATCTAAACTAGAAAGAGTTTTAAATAACAAAATTCTAATAGAAAATAATGCTTAAATTACTTGTTGTTGAAGACGAAGTTGAACTTTTAGAATTATATGATTTAATTTTAAGTAAAGATTATATAGTTTTTACTACTGAGAGTGGTAGAGAAGCCATTGAGATTTTCGATAGAGAAAATCCAGAAGTATTAATAGTTGACATAAGACTTCCTGATGTATCTGGTGTTGAAGTTACAAAACATGCAAAATCAAAAAATCCAAATGTAGCCGTAATCGGTGTTTCTGCATATAGGGAAAGATTTAAAGAAGCCCTTGATGCAGGTGCAGCCACTGTAATCCAAAAACCTTTCCTTGTTAAGCAGATCCATAAAGTAATACAAGACGTTCTTCAGAACAAACAGTAACCCTTTTATATCCTATTTTTTCCCTAAAAGTGGTTATTATGTCAGAAAAAATTGCAAATCCGGGCCCATTAGGGCTTGCTGCGTTTGGGCTAACCACCCTTATTTTAAATTTTGTTAATGCAGAGATTATACCTGCTGAAAGTTTGGGAATGGTTTTACCGATGGGGATATTTTATGGTGGATCATGTCAAGTGTTCGCCGGTATGTGGGAAATGAAAAAAGGTAATACATTTGGTGCTACCGCATTCACCTCATACGGTGCATTCTGGCTTGGTCTGGCACTGATGTTTTTACTTCAATTTTCAGGATTAATAGCGCCCGTACCAAAGGCAGGGCTTGCCGTTTTCCTAGGTGCATGGGGTCTTTTTACGGCCTATATGACTGTTGCTACTCTAAAGAAACCTAAAGCATTGCAAGTAGTATTTATATCCTTGACAATTCTGTTCTTCCTTTTAGCAATAGGGCAGTTTAATCACACTGTACATACCGTAGCAGGATATGAAGGTATATTCACCGCATTATCAGCGTTATATTTATCTGCAGCAGAAGTAATAAACGAAACTTATGGTAGAGAAGTTCTCCCAATAGGTCAATAAATTTATATATTATTTTTTCTATTTTTTTTTATAGGTGCATAATTATGGGATGTAATAGTGAACTTAAGTCAAGAATCCTTACTCTAATTTACCAGAGGGGTGAGATTTCTCCTGAAAAACTATCAGATCTAACTAAATATTCTATCGAAGAAGTTAAATCCTGCGGCAAAGAACTGAAATCTGAAAAATTGATAGAAGAATGTTGCGGAAAATATTCTACACCGGGGATTGTTGGTGTAAAGGCAGAATATAATTCAGGGGATGACGGCTGTTCTGGGGCAGGGTAATCCACAATAGAAAATCTTATTATAAGAAGTATCCAATTTATTTTATGGATTATTATATAATAATCCCTTCTTTAATATTGGGATTAGTTTTTGGGCGTTATATCTTAAACAGGTTCAATAAACCTAATGAACTAGTTTGGTTCATAATAATCACTTTTTTTATTATAAATATCTTGATTGTTGTGTTTGATAGATATATTATTCCTGGGCATTACATAATCAATGAGATTAAATCATTTGTCCCAGGTATTCTAATCGGAGTCTACCTCTACCTTATTTTGGCAGTTTTAGGCGTATTCAAACCCTCACGAAGACAACTATCCAAAAAACATTTAAAAAACTGATATATCTTTGATATAGTGAATACATGTTTATTTGTGTTAATCTAAATGGCATTTATCTTTTAGATGATAAAGGCAAAATCAATGATTTTGAAACTTTTTCCAAAGGTATTAGGCCTTCGGCTAAATCGATTATAAAACTTGAAAAGGGTAAGATTCCATACGAATTAAAAAGAATAATGGAACGAAATCCAGATATTTCTTTTTTCTCAGAATATGAAATAAAAGATAAAACTAAATTTCAGTTTATTTTCCCAAGTGAAGTTGGAACGTTATTTAGAGAAAATCAAGCTGTTAACTTAGAAAAAGCACAGATTAGCGAGGAGGAATATAAGAAAAAACAAAAATCCATCCTCCAAGAATTAGCTAGATTAAAAGTTTCAAGCCTATTGGGAGAAAAGGACAAACTCATAATTCATTCTGTATATTCGCTTAATGAATTTGATGAAACAATTAATCTATTTCTTGAAAGAATTCGAGAATGGTACTCAATTCATTTTCCTGAATCTGTAGCAGCCATTCCAGATAATAAGAATTTCATTGAATTTATACTTAAGATAGGGAACAAGGCCAATTTTCAAGAAAAAAAGGATACACTGTCTTATGAATCAAAACTTAATAATGAAATAATTGAGAAATCGCTTGGCGTTGAATTAACTACTGAGGACTTATCTCAAATAAAAGAAATTGCCGATTTAATTGACATACTATACAAGAAAAAAGAAGTTTTAGAAAATTATATAACAAATCTCGTAAACGAAGTTGCACCAAATACATCTGTAGTAGCCACGCCAATTATTGCTGCAAAATTAATATCTCATGCAGGTGGACTCAAAAACTTATCAGTAAAACCATCTTCAACTATACAATTAATGGGCGCAGAAAAAGCTCTTTTTAGACATATAAAAACTGGCGCTGACCCACCCAAATATGGGATAATACTCCAATATCCAGAAATTGGCAAGGCACCTTGGTGGCAAAAAGGAAAAATAGCAAGAACTCTTGCAGCAAAAATAGCAATTGCCGCTAGGGTAGATAATGTAGGTGGTGAATACGTGGGTGATGTATTGAAAAATGATTTATTGAAAAGGATAGCAGAAATTGAAAAGAAATATCCCAATGCACCACCTAAAAAAGAAAAAGAACGACAGATTCCACGAAAGTTTGATAGCCGACCAAATAAGAAATTTGAAAAATCTAAATTTAAAAAAGGAAAATTTTAAATCTTCTTCTTATTATTATTTTTTATGCAAATACATATTAAAACTGACAAATATGAGTTTAAAGCTATATTAGACGATTCTGAAACTGCAAAAGCTATCTATGATTCACTCCCGTTTAAAGCTAAGGGGTTCAGATGGGGCGGAGAGATATATTTTTCAATACCCGTACACGTTGACTATGAAAATCCAAAAGAAATTGTCAATAAAGGAGATTTGGCATTCTGGCCGCAGGGGGATGCGTTTTGCATATTCTTTGGAAAAACTCCGGCGTCTTTAGAAAAGGAAATTAGACCAGCAAGCGCAGTTAATATTTTCGGTAAAATTGATGGTCCTTTGGACAATCTTAATCTTGTGAAAGATGGGGAAACTATTATTGTAGAAAGAGATTAAATGAAAATCATCCACAGAGAACTGGACAAAGGAATATTAAAGCTAAGGATAGACAATGCAGACGATCTTTGGCACTTATCCCACATAATAGAAGGTGGGGACCTACTATTTGGCAAAACATATAGAAAAGAGATGAAAAAGGGCGACAAAATAAGAAGTGAAAAACTTGAACGAGTTCCTGTAAAACTAGAAATTATTGTAGAGAAAATTGAGTTTTCAAAAGATGTGATGAGGCTCAGAGCAACTGGCACTATAACACAGGGAGAAGAGGCCGGTAGCTACCATACCTTTAATATAGAAGAAGACTCAACAATAACACTAACTAAAAAATGGAAAAATCACCAGTTAGAAAGAATAGAGAGAGCCATAAAGGATACCTTGACCCCAAAAATTTTGATTGTATGCATAGAAGAAGGGGATGCGGACTTTGGGATTATCACTCAGTATGGGGTAGATTTTCCCGTATCTGTTTCTAAAAGCATAGCAGGGAAACATGAGATATCCTCTAGGGACAAAGATAAACGTGAATTTTTTTCAGAAACTTCCTCTAAGATTTTGGAAATAATACAAAAATATAATTTAAAGACTGTTATTGTAGCAGGACCTGGATTTTATAAGGATGAATTTATGAATTTTGTAAAAGAGTATAAATCAGAAATTATTAACAATATAATAACTGAAAATGTGTCGACAGGCGGCAGGGCTGGAATTTATGAATGCATTAAAAGAGGCATGCTAGAAAAAGCCCAAAAAGACCTTAGAATATCCCTTGAAACTAGCGCAGTAGAAAGATTATTCGAAGGAATCATAAAAAATCAAGGGGTATATGGGCTCAAAGCTATAGAAAAAGCTTTAGAATACGGGGCTGTTGAAGAGCTTCTTATTGTTGATAAATTTCTTAGAAAATCTGAATTTGAAGAGATAACTGAAAAATCCAGAGAACAACGAGCTACAATACATGTAATTTCAAGTGAACACGATGCAGGAAAAAAACTTGAGGGAATTGGTGGGATAGGCGCTATTTTAAGATTTAAGATCGATGAGCTTTAAACAAATATATCAAGAAAATAGAAGGTAGTATCAGTAACAATATTCTTGAAACTATTCTTATGGCCGGGTAAGGGATTAGGGAAATAATAACAAAGATTGTACTGAATACCAATAAAGATTTTCCATTTTTTGATGGTCTTTTAATTTTAAAATTTGAGATAAAAAGAATAGAGGCCATAACTAATAACGCAGAATATAAATAAAAAGGAATTTCCGCTAGAAAAAGCAAAATAAGGAAGATTGCCCCAAGAGTTATAGGAAGACCAAAATATTCATCAGAATTCAATGCATTGAATCTCGACAGTCGCAATAATCCAGATATAACATATAACGCGCCTAGGAACAATCCATATAGATTATTAGTTCCATAACTAATGAAAATTAAAGAAGGCACGATACCAAAAGAGATAATATCAGATAATGAATCAAGGCTTCTACCAAACTCAGCGCAATTATTGTTTCTCCTAGCTAAAAATCCATCAAAACTATCAAAGAAGATACACACAAGTACAATCCTAGAAGCAAGTAATAATTCCCCATTAAGGATGGAATATATGGCAAAAAATCCCAAAGTTCCGTTAATTAATGTAAAGATATCTGGCAAAGAAACTAAATTTGCTATCCCTGGTCTGTTCATGATATCATTTTTAATCAAATTTCACGCGTATGTCCTCTTTAATGGTGTTCAATACAAGTGAAGTATTTGTTTTATCTACGTTCTCAAAAGTCTGAAGTTCTTTTACAAAATTATTAAGTTGACCCCTATTTTTAAAACGGGCTATGATTACCGCATCATAATTTCCCGTTACATTATAGATAGATACTATATTATTAAATTTGTCGAGAAGAGAAGCAACATCCTGCAATTTCCCCCTTTTTATCGTGACATTGATAACTGCAATAAAGTCATATCCGGCCTTTGATGGTTCGATTACAGGGATATAACCTTTAATAATTCCATCTTCTTCCATCTTTTTGATTCTGTGTGAAATTGTACCTACTGCAATATTAAGATTTTTTGATAATTCTCTAAAAGAAAGCCGTGAGTCTTTATTTAGTTCAGATATTATCTTTTTATCAAGTTCGTCCATAATCCCACCAGACTTATTACTAAGAATTAATATAAAAGCTTTTACTAAAAAAGATGATTTAAACTAAAGGATATACATAAAAAAATATTAAATAAAATTAAAAATAATTAAATTTTATAAGTTACAGAAACGGTAGCACTTATCTCCACATCTTCGGGTGGTACAACAGTTGAAGATTCCTTAACGGCTGCAAAGGCTCTGTTATATGGAACTACGTTGTATGAAGATTCGGACATATTTGAAATCTTTCCAAGCCTAAAATTACCTGCTTCTGCCATAGCATTTGCTTTTACTTGTGCAACTTTGACTGCTTCTTTAATGACTTTTACTTTGACTTCTTCCATTTTTGCATCGCTTAGGCCAAACTCAATATTGTTTATTCTGTTTGCTCCAGCTTTAATAGATGCATCTACTACGTTTCCAATTTTATTTATTTCTGTAGTTATTACCTTTAAACCGTAGACTGATCTGTAGCCTAATAGTGTAGGCTCTTTATCTTGTGGGTAATAATATTCGGGGTATATACTAAAAGTATCTGTTTGAATCTTATCAGAAGGTATGCCTTCTTTTTCCAATGCTTGAATTACCTTGGCCAGAATACTTGATGCTTCTTGCTGGGACAGCAAGGCAGTATCTCTTCTTGTTTCGATATATACATATATTGTAGCTTGATCTGGTGCTTCTTTTATTACTGCAGTCCCATTTACTTGTAACTGGTCATGCTGACCTTGTGACAAAGGCTTCGTTACTGCAACAGTCACCAACCCTAGTGCTAGGATAATTGCTACGATACCATAGATTATTTCCTTTTCCATGTATATCGCCTCCAATAGATAGGTCTTAAGAAACTATATAAGGATTATGATAAGGTTTAATATGCTTTGAAGTTATAACAAAAGAGATTACAGATACTTTTGAAGATCTTTCTGAAGTGACAACAATCTTTGGATAGAAGAATGGTCTTTGCCAAGTTCTATTATGAACCTATTATATACTTTTTCAAAAGATACCTTTTCACCATTAATAAAAAAGTTGTCCGCATGACATACTATCCTCTCTTCAATTGTTTCGGGAATATATTTTTTTGGCGGTAATCCAAAGGTTTCGGCATCTTTTTTATCAATTCCTGAACCAACATGTCTCTCGCATATTAATGCAACTTTTTCATCTATTTTTTTACCCCTTAAGATTTCAGCCCCAATATAACCATGGTGGACTCCATTAGTTTTTGATCTGCCAATATCGTGTAAAAGTCCTCCAATTTCAACTAGATTTATATCAACTACAAAATCTTTTGAAGCCTTCTCTGCGATTTCTTTAGCATAATGAGAAACATTGATGCAATGATTTATTACATTTTGAGAACAGCTTTCAGTTCTTAATAAGGATATTGCTTCTTCTTTTGATATCATGGCAATCTTTAACTGGCTTCAATTTTTTTGAATTTTCCCAATGCCTCTTCGAGTTCTTTTATCATCTCAGAGTTATCAAAGAAATCTAGTTTTTCTCCACAGATATTACATTTAAAATTAAGTTGTTCTGCAACATCAAAAGGAACTTTAGAACAGTTATTTTTACAGGCAAAAAACATATTATCCTTTTCATATTCTAATAATTCTTCAAGATGGTCAGCATAGTCCTTCTCTCTTTTGTCAATTACTTCTGGTGCTTTTGAAAGATCCATCTTCCAATAATATATGTACCAGCCTGTTTCTTTATCTTTTATTCTTCTGTAAGTTGCTAGCCTATTGTCATATAGTTTATACAGGGCCCTTCTTACATTGTTTATTCTTAAATGGGTAATTTTTGATATATCTTCGTCAGTTGCTTCTTTTTCATAAATTATATTTGCAACTTCAACGCCTTCTTCACCCAATAACTCCTCAAGAAAATCGAATAGCAATCTCTGATCTAATTCCATGATATCCCTTCAATTGAAAAATTTAAAGCAATAATTAATTATGTCGTTTTTTTATATAAATGTTTGCTTCTATGCCTGCTTTTGATTAGGAGAAAGAGAGATATATTTAAACTTTTCGGCAGCGTTCAAAATATGCTAATTATTAATAATTTAAATATGGATAAATGATTTTTACCAAGTTTTTTTATTCAAAAAGTCTACATGTCAAGAATTTAGATACATTTTTAAGTATTATTTTTATTAATTTTTCATGCTAGGAACCATAGTCAACGTAGTTGCAATTATCTTAGGTAGCATCTTCGGTATTTTGATTAAATCACGTTTTCCCGAAAAAGTAAATAAAATTATATTCCAGGTTATAGGTTTATTCACGATTACTCTAGGGATTACAATGGCCATAAAGACAAGTAATTTTTTATTAGTTACCTTTAGTCTGATAATTGGCTCCGTGATAGGCGAAATCATCGATATGGAAAAATATCTAGAGCAGTTAAGTGAAAAATTGAAAAATAAACTTAAAAATTCTAGTGACAAGTTTTCGGAGGGATTTATTACGGCCACGTTGATATACTGTATTGGCCCAATGGCCATACTTGGATCTATAGAAGAAGGACTTGGCAATCCACCAAACTTATTGTTTGCAAAGTCTGTATTAGACGGAGTTGCATCTATTGCACTAGCCTCTGCACTGGGGATTGGGGTGATGTTTTCAGCTGTTCCACTTTTACTATATCAAGGAGGTATTACATTATTTGCTAACTATGTGAGTAATTATCTAAGTGATGCCTTAATTGTTGAACTCAGCGCAGTTGGTGGAATACTTCTTCTGGGTCTTGGGATGAATATTGCTGAAATTAAGAAATTTAGGATAGTAAACATGCTACCAAGTCTTTTAGTAGTTGTAATTTTAAGTTATTTTTTTATATAGATACTCATGCAAAAGAATAAAAATAATACTTGATTTTTATTGATTGTGAGACTATGAAAACGCCAATTATTCTTGTTAATTTTAAGATTTATAATGAAATATCTGGGCCTAGGGGTCTTGAACTTGCTAAAATTTGTCAAGATATATCTAATAAAACGGGAGTTAATATTCCCATTGCTCCTCAAATTATTGATTTGTCCTATATATCTGAAAAAGTGCCTATACCCGTATTCTCGCAGCATGTAGACAACATAAAACCAGGAAGTGGAACTGGAAAAATAACTCTTGAAGGTATTAAAGCCTCAAAAGCTTGTGGAACTCTTATCAATCATTCGGAAAATAGGTTAAAAATAGCGGATATTGAATCAATTGTAAACAGGTGCAGAGAGTTAGGGCTAATATCTGTAGTTTGCACCAATAACATATCGGTAAGCAAAGCAGTTGCTATGTTTAATCCCAATTTTATTGCTGTTGAACCTCCTGAACTAATTGGAGGAGATATATCAGTTACTGATGCAGACCCAGATATTGTAAAAAACACCGTTAAAACTATTAGAGATATTGCCCCGGATGTGAAAGTCCTATGCGGAGCCGGCGTAAAAAATGGAAAAGATGTCAAAAAAGCCATTGAATTAGGGGCTGAGGGAGTTCTTCTCGCTTCAGGTGTCACTAAAGCAAAAAATCCTCGTGAAGTGCTCGAGGATCTTGCTAAAGGTGCAATGAAATGAACATAATTGAAATAAAAAACTTAACAAAAAAATATGGAGAGAAATTTGCTGTAGATGATATCTCTTTTGAAGTAATTGAAGGGGAAATATTTGGCTTTTTGGGCCCTAACGGTGCAGGAAAAACAACTACAATCAATATTCTTTGTACTTTGCTTCAGCCTACGAGCGGAATTGCAAGCATTTCTGGATACGATGTTACAAACGATAGAGACAATGTCAGAAATTCTATCGGGATAGTTTTTCAAGATCCATCCCTAGATGGCGATCTCACGGGCGAAGAAAATCTAAGATTTCATGGAATGGCATATAATATCCCAAAACAGATAAGAGAAGAAAGAATAACCTACTTGCTCGAAATGGTTGATCTTTACGATAAAAAAGACGAACTTACAAAAAATTATTCCGGCGGAATGAAAAGGAGGCTTGAGATAGCTAGAGGACTTCTCCACCATCCCAAAGTTCTTTTTCTTGATGAGCCTACAATAGGCCTTGACCCACAAACTAGAAATAGAATCTGGGAACATATTAGAGAGCTTCAAGAAAAGAAGGGAATAACTATTTTTTTAACTACTCACTATATGGAAGAAGCAGAGAATTGTAATAGAATTGCCATTATAGATCATGGCAAGATAATTGCCTTGGATACCCCCGAAAATCTAAAAAAAGATCTTAAAGGTGACCTAATTACCCTAAAAACTTCAGACAATGAAAAGGCCAATGAAGTTCTAAAAACTTGTTTTTCACTTAATCCATATATCAAAGATGATTCGATATATGTATATGCTGACAACGGAGAAAATTTTGTTCCTAAGCTATTCAGAGCTTTAAGAAATTATGAGATTACTTCTGTCAGTGTTAGAAAACCTACCCTAAATGATGTATTTATTAAACTAACAGGTAGAGAAATTAGAGAAGAAACTATGGGTGGGGTAGGGAGAATGCGAGAAATGACAAGAGGTAGATAGAAATGATGTTAAATGCAGTGTATATCATATGGCTTAGGGAGCTCAAGAAATTTGTGAGAGATAGATCTAGATTAGTATCTTCGATTGCCCAACCACTAATATGGTTATTACTCATAGGGACGGGATTTGGTGCAACTTTTGGAAAAGTTGGAGACCTGCAATATATACAATTTATGTTCCCAGGAATACTTGTAATGACACTACTATTCTCCTCAATGTTTTCTGCCATATCTATAATATGGGACCGTGAGTTTGGATTTCTTAAGGAAATGTTAGTTGCTCCAATAAGCAGAACATCTATAGCAATCGGAAAAGCTGTCGGTGGCGCTTCAAGAAGCACTATACAGGGATTAATAATCTTGGTATTTTCTCCACTAATTGGGATTAATATCACATTAGGAAAATTTCTTATGGTTGTTCCTCTGATGTTCTTTATTTCTTTCACGATATCTGGAATTGGAATAATAATTGCAGCTAGAATGGAGTCATTTGAAGGATTTAACTTAATAATAAACTTCATAATTATGCCTATGTTTCTTCTAAGTGGTGCAATTTTTCCCATCTCCAATCTCCCATCTTGGCTATCAGTAGTCGTTAATATTAATCCACTTTCTTACGGTGTGGATATTATGAGGTGGGTTATGACAGGCGTTACAGAACGAGGCCCAGCTTTTGATTTAATGGTGCTCTCCTTAGTATGTATTTTTACAACTACGATATCTGTCTACCTATTTTCAAAAGGAAAATAAATAAATTATTTTAACTTATTTTTTGCTATTTCTATGGCTTTAATTGTTAGAATTAAGGTGCTTTCTAAGTCATTTAAATCAACTATTTCTACAGTGGAATGGATGTACTTTGAGGGAATAGAAATAACGGCCGTTGGTATACCTTCCTTTGTTATATGAACAGCGGCGGCATCGGTACTGCCACCTGAAATATGAGTTTGGTAAGGTATTCCGGCATCTTGGGCTGCTTTTGTTAAAATATCTTTGACCTTTTCATTAAGTATAAAACCTCTGTCCATTAGATCAATGGAAGGTCCTTTCCCAATACTTATTGTAACTTTATCGGCCTCTGTTTTTGGAATTGGCCCGGCAGTCGTTGAATCGATAATTATGGCAAAATCTATTTCAATCCCATAGGCTGCAGTTTTTGCACCTCTCAAACCTACCTCTTCCTGAGTTGTGAAAACACCATATAATGTATAATCAGGATTTTTAATTTTTTTAATTAATTCAGTTAATACCGTGCATCCCGCCCTGTTATCAAATGATTTACAACTGACTATATTCTCTTTCCCTAATTCGGAAAAAGAAATATCCCTAGTAATGGAATCTCCCGCTTTAATTCCAAGATTCTCTACTTCTTCTCTTGAGTTCAATCCCAAGTCAATCCTCAGATCTTCTACCTTCAGAGCTTTGTCTTTTTCTTCAGGGGTGGTAATATGAGGGGGCTTTAATCCAATCACTCCAAGTATTTCCCCCTTAGACGAATGGATTCTCACTCTTTGTGAACCTAAACTTCTTGGATCAAATCCGCCTATTGTTTCAAATGAAATAAATCCCTTATCATCAATATGTTTTACCATGAAACCTATTTCATCCATATGCGCTGCAATCATTACTCTAAACTTATCTGACCCTTTTTTTATAGTGATGAGATTTCCCATAGAGTCATCTTTAATTTCATCGACATAATTTTTAATTTCTCCAATAATTATCTCCTTTATTCTGGATTCATTGCCTGAAACTCCAGGTGCTTCGGAAAGCTTCTTTAATAACTGTTTCAAATTATCACGTCCTTAGTAATATTTTGATTAATCTAAATATAAAAATATCCTTATTGCTTAAAATGTCTGTGCCTTACATTAAAGATATAAAACATATAAGATTATTTTTTTTATGTCTGACGTTGATATTATTAAATTTATTGAAGGCAAGAAGAGTTTTATTGAAAATACTATAGAAAAATATATTCCAAAAGATCTAAACAGGCAAAACTTCAAATCAAAATCTAGGTACGAAGTTGATTTTAAAGCTTTAAATTATGGAATTTCAAAACCTCTATGGGACTTTTTAGGGTATGGTGGAAAGAGATGGCGACCAGT
>LNGC01000023.1 GCA_001587715.1 Candidatus Methanofastidiosum methylothiophilum
CTTTTATAAAATTTTATGATATTTATTATTCCTACCTAACTTATATAGAATAAGATACATATTAAGTTTGTAGGCGATAAAATGAAAATCGGTTTTGTTGGAATTGGGGTAATGGGAAAACCAATGGCTACAAACATCTTAAAATCTGGATACGAACTTATGTGCTATAACCGCACAAAAGATAAGATATCGGGTATATTAAAAAAAGGTGCTTTAGTTTCCAATTCAGTTGAGGATTTAATCAAGTGGTCAGACACAATAATATTCATGTTGACAACTCCTGAAGTTATAGAGTCCACATTGATAAAAAATATAGAAGACCTAGATATCTATGAAGGCAAAATAATTATTAACATGGGAACTATATCTCCTTCATTTTCTAATAAACTAAAAGAAGATTTTAGTAAATATAAAGCAAGTTATATTGATGCCCCCGTGTCAGGATCAAAAAAACCAGCAGAAGATGGAAAATTAATTATCCTTACCAGTGGCAATCCTACAATTGTTGACAGTCTAAATCCTTTATTCAGAACTATGGGAAACAAGATAACATACTGTGGCGAAATTCCCAAAGCTTCAATGACAAAATTATCAATCAACTTGTTGATACTCCATATGATGGAAGGATTTAGTGAAATGATTAATTTTGCAAAGAAAGGATGTATTGATTTAAATTCCCTGTTTGAAATAGTACTTTCTGGCCAAGTATCAAATGACCTTTTCAAGATGAAATATAAAAACTATATCGATCAAGAATTTCCAGTGCAGGGGTCTGTAAAAAACGGTATAAAAGATCTTAAATTGATAACAGAAACAGCCAAGGAAACTGGGGCATATATTCCTCTAACAAATTTAAATCACAAGATGTACCTCAAAGCTAAAGAGTTGGGGTATGAGGAAGAGGATTTTTCTGCAATAATAAAAGTCTTAGAAAATAGTATGCAGGTGCTAAAGTGTTGATAGATGTGTCTTTAAGATTAAAAGAGGGTATGCTATTCAGAAAAGGTTCTCCGAAGTTTTCTATTACTAAAATCAATTGTTTTGATGAAGAAGAAGGCCAATATGATACTTCGATAATAACCACCCCTTCCCACATAGGGACACATATTGATGTCATTAACAAAGATAAAGAAATTGAAGTCAACAGATTTATTGGCCGTGGCGTTCTGATTGATATATCGACCTTTAAAGAAGGCCCTATTACTTTAAAGCATATTAAAAATCAAGATTCTATCGATAAAGGTGATTTTGTATTTTTTAGGTCTTTATGGAGTAAATATATTGGGAATGAGAAATACTTTGACCATCCAGATCTATCCTTTGAAGTTATAGAATGGCTTACTAAGAAAAAAGTTAATATGATTGGGATAGATGCTTTAGGAGTGGGGAAAGGGGAAAATCATGGAATCTTTGATAAATATCTAGCTAGCAATGGAGTCTACATAATTGAGAATCTTACTAATTTAGACTTGATTAAAGAAGAAACATTCAAAGTCTATTGCTTTCCTTTAAATATAGGGAATCTCGAAGCAATACCTTCCAGAGTTATCGTTGAAGTATCAGAGTATCAAATATAAAATATATTAATATTATATTAAAGATTAAAATAATTTAAAATCACTGTTCTGGTAATTTGGACGCTACAAGAAGTCCAATCGTAACAAGAACAAAACCTAGTGCAAAAATGCCCTCTTTCATAGGTAAAAATTCAATAGTATATCCAAATATGCTAGAAAGAATCAAAATAAATCCCATTAAGGCCATTATTGACCCAACAATTTGAGCGATTTTTATTGCCATGTTGTTAGAATAATTGAACTATTTATATAACTTATTATCTTCATCCTATATTTCCATATAAGTGGCAATATTTATATATGAAATTTAGGATGACAAAACATGAATAAGATTATTGTATCTTCTTTTTTTATTTTATCGATTCTTTTATCAGTGGGGGCTGTCTATGCCCTTGGATTGAATTTGGTTTGGTGGGTTGACTATAATGGGGGACTCGATGACTGGGCATATGGGATAGAAACAGATTCTCTTAACAATGTTATAGTTACGGGTGTTTCTTATGATTCTTCGTTTAGAGGTAAATACCACACCATAAAATATGATTCAAACGGAAATTTTATCTGGGAAAAGACATATGATAGCGGTGGCAATGACATAGGGTGGGCAGTAGCTACAGATTCACAAAACAATGTCATAGTTACCGGTCAATCTAGATCAAGATATTACACCATTAAGTATGATTCAAATGGCAACGAACTTTGGTCTACTGGAACATCAGGCCCTTTTGGTACTGCTTATGGCATATCGACAGACTTTCAAAATAATATAGTAGTAGTCGGAACATCTGGTGGTAATTATTATATAATAAAGTATGCCCCCACTGGCAGCATTATCTGGACAAAGAGCCACAATGCCGGAGGCACTGATTATGCATATGACGTTGCAATAGACCCACAAAATAATATACTGGTAACAGGAACTTCTTCTAAAGGGGGATTTACAAGGAACTACCATACAGCTAAGTTTGATTCAAATGGCAATTTAATATGGTCGAAAGAATATGGTGGCGCTGGATGGGATGAAGCATGGGGCATAACATCGGACTCGTTTAACAATGTCATAGTTACAGGACGAGCACAATCAAATCACCCTAACGATTATCTAAATAGATTTCACACAATAAAATATGATCTAAATGGAAACGAAATATGGTCTGCTGGTGAAATTATCGGTACTGCTTGGGATATTTGCACTGATTCAGAAAACAACATAATAGTGACAGGGGGATATGTTGTTAGCGGAAAAAGGAATTACTATACTGTTATATATGGCCCCGGAGGCGATGTAATTTGGAACGACATCCATCCTGTAGGGGGGTTGGGCGAGCCATGGGGAGTTGTAGCTGATTCTGAAAATAATATTATAGCAACAGGCGTTTCAAGGATAAGTGGCAGTGATAACTATTATACGATAAAATATAAACTCGCCCCTAAAGATAATCCCCCTAAGCCTGAAATAATTCTCCCAAATCCAAAAGAACTTCCTATGGATCATATTTCAAAAATACTTGGAATAGGTAGTAGAAGGCCAATAGGGGAGATTATGGACGAAGGAAACACTTCAGATACATCTTAATATTAGAGAATTCTTTGAAACGCGAGTAAAGTTATATAAATATATGATTCCATATTAATAGGGTAGAAAATATGAATATTGCCCATATCTTGTTTTTGATTGCAATTTTAGCAATAGTTGGGGGGGCTAAAATTAAAAATAGCCCTATTATAAGGCCAAGGTCAAGACTTAAGAAGGGCGATGGAATGGCAATTGGAATTATTTTTGGGATTATGCTTGGAATAATTATTAGTATTTTATTTAATCATTTCGTATTTATTGTCATAGGTCTGGCATCTGGTCATTATATCGGGTTATGTATAGAAGTTTTGGCATGCCCTTCAACATCTAATGAAGCTTTATCTTACAGAAAATACTCTCTTGCAGGAACAATTGCGGCAATAACAAGTGCTCTATATGCGGCATTAGCGATTGAATAAAAAAATTAATATTTATTTTGAAATCTGGAAAACACAGTTTTCATGCCCCATGGCTTTGCATTGAATCTGCTCTACTTTTTCAGGTTTACCTGTTGCCCACTTTAAGACTTCTTCATAGAATCCAATTGGGGTGTAGCAAATTGGTTTGGTGGAAGTTAACCCTTTGCAGTAGGGGCATACTGGTAATTTAACATATAGATTGTTTTCATCCTCTTCCAATATATGTGGATTGCCAAATATCTCTTCTAGCCGTTTTAATACTTTACTTAAGATAAATTTTTTCTTCTTTTCCTCAGACATTAACTTCATTGCTACACCAGCTACACCAAACAACGCTGGATTATCTTCTAAAGAATGCTTGAATCCTGCTTTGCCGCAAATATAAAGTATAGGTCTTGCTCCCTTTTCTCCAAATATATAGAATACGTTCTGTATTAACTTTGTATATTCCTCTCTTGTAATAGACGGAGACTCATCTTGAGGGGGTAAATTTCCAATATATCGTTCTAATCCAGTTCTTTTTAACAATATTTTAAGGGATCCCTCTCCCATATTCTCTATTACAGCATCAAAGGCAGTTCTGGTAAGGGAAGATGGGATAAAATTACTACCTTCAATATTCATAACAGTTTTAGTTTCAGCAGTTGCATCTATGGGGTGAGTTAAATCTTTTAGTAACGTATATAATTCTTTGTATATGAAAGGTTTTTGAACAAGAGTTGAGGCACCCACATCTAAGGCCTCTTTCAATCTGTCTCCGTATGCAGAAACAGCAATTACAATAGTATCGGGTGATTTATCCTTTATATATTTTGTAACTTCAATCCCCGACATATCAGGTAACTTAATGTCCATTATTACTATCCTAGGGCTTTCTCTGTCAAATATTTCAATTGCATCTTTTCCAGTTCCCGATGTTAATACTTTATAATCGTCATGTAGCATTTCATCGTAAAGTACAAGAAGTTCAGACTCATCCTCTACAACTAAAATTTTATTTTTTTCCATACCTATCTTTTTTGTATATACATTTAAACTTATTTATTAATTATTTTTTTTCTAATATTAACTTTAAATTTTCGGCTTCTTCTTTCATATGTTTTTGAGTAGTTTCAAGAATATGCTCTGTTTTATCTTTGCTAAATCTAAGGAATAATCTTCCAAATTTATAATAAGTCACTGCAGTAAAGATTGAGTTTCTTCCTTTAGGTTCAATCAGCCATTCAATCTTGGGGCACATAAAAGACGTCGGAAAGTCAAACTTGAATACTATCTTCCTGTTTGGGATTACCTCGGTGCAAATCCCTTTCAGTTTTACTTTTTCTCCATTCATCGATTGTTCTGAATAAATAGTTGATCCAACTTCTAATGGATTTCCATTTGTCCATTTGAATATTATATGGTCCTCTGGATGCCAGATTCGGTAATAATCTTCAATTTTATAGAAAAAATCCCATATCTTTTCTGGGGGTGCTTCTATTTCTATTGAATGTTTCAAAACAAATTCTGTATATATGCCCATTAGTCTCCCCAATTGAAATATTTTTATAGATTTATATTAATTATCTTCAACATTACCGAAAAGAATAAAAAAAACAATACTCTTATAAAAAATTATTTTTAGCTATTAATATGGCAGAAATATCGAACATATCCTTTATAATTGGTGCAATGGTCATCCTAATGGGGGTCTATATAATTTTATCACTTTTACGAATTCCAATAAAAGAAGATAAAGAATTATTGGTTCCTGAAAATGTAGTATTTACCAAGTCAATGACATTATGGCTTATCATAGGGGTTATTTTGGGGATAGTATATGGGCAAGTCACTTTCAATAATTTTGCTTTAGGCGTTCCAGCTGGAATAGGGATAGGACTCTCAATGGCAGTTTCCTTTGGTGGATTAAGTAAACCTAAAACTACGGCTCAATTAAAGATGATGAAAAATCTATTGATTACTAGCATGATTTTCTTGATTGTAGGAATTGGGATGTTCCTGGTATTATTAAAATAAAATAATACTAATATTTCCCATATGCATTTTGCCATTTATTGGCAACTTCAATAAATTTGGCATATCCATATTTTTTGATATATTCTGTCGCTTGTTTGTACTTATTGTACTTGTAACCATTTTTTGAATAGAATCCTTGAATTATTTCACACGTGTTATACTCTTGACAATCTGAACACGTTTCATATTTCTTGTTAATACAGCAAATTTTCATCTGACATTTAGCTTTGTGGATATCTCTGTCTCCAGTATCATACCCCAATTTACAACCACGACAACTTTCGTTGATTAAGGCTGGGCAGGTCTTACAATATGCACCACAACATCCAATAAACCTAATAAAAATCTTATCAACATCATCTGGCACAAGTAGAAATCAATAAATATATTTAAATATTTAATGAGATAGAAAAAAAATCTCCGCTGATTACTTAAGATATCATGTCGTTTTTATTATTAATTGGCCAGTATTATGGTAAATTTGCGAAAATCTTAAATATACTTTAGACAAATTATTAACATAGTTTAGCAACGGTGTACATACATGAAATCCACATTGAATATCTTATTTGTTTTATTTATTTCAATAACTATTTTAATGCCCCTGGGTAGCCTAAATATTACTTCAGTTTATGCGGATAATTGGTGGAATGATGAATGGGCCTATCGAGAGCAAATTACAATTGCGAATGCTGGAACAACAATATTGATAAATTACCCTGCATATATCCAAGTTCCTTATAAAACTGGCATGCAGACAGACTATGACGATCTAAGATTCACTACTGCGGATGGGGCATTGGTTTTAGATTATGAGATAGAGTATTTTGATTCCACTAATGCTCATATATGGGTTAGGATACCTTCATTGACTGTACCCAATGTATCGATATGGATGTATTATGGAAATGACGCTGCCACTTCTGGCCAAAATCCAACTGGTGTATGGGATTCTAATCACATCGGAGTATGGCATATGTCTGAGAATTCCGGAACGATTTATGATTCAACTATAAATAATATTGATGGTACACCTTTCAACGGAGTCAATCAAAATATAAATGGTGCAATTGATGGGGCAGATTCTTTTAATCGTAACAATAGCCAGTACATCAATCTGGGTAGAAACAATTTACACTTATCATCCCTGACTGTTTCTGCATGGGTATATATGACCGCAGCAGGCGGAACTGATAAACAAATTGTTTCTAAAGGCCATAGAGGTAGCAATACCGAGTGGGAATTAAAAGCTATCCCTCAGGAAAATAGTGGGCGTGATATTATTACTTTTAGATTCTGGGTGAATAATTCTGCAAGGGGGGTAGTTTCGACAACGGCCCTCTCCGCTGGACAGTGGCATTACCTGGTAGGAACTTACAACGCTAGTGCAACAAACAATAATTTTAAGCTCTATATAGATGGAGTTTTGAATAATTCAAATACAAATTTGACGCCTAAAACTCAAACAGATGCAAATATATCAATTGCTGCAGTTCATTCTCAAAGCATGACTCCAAACCATTTGCAGTATTGGAATGGTGTTCTTGACGAAATCCGGATTTCTGATGTTCCAAGAAGTGCTGATTGGATAAAGCAATCATATTCAATGGTAAATGATCAGAGTGGGTATGTTGCATTTGGTGGATCTATTCCAAAGCCAAATCCACCTTTGCCACAGATAAAGAGAGAGCTACCTATGGATCAGATATCAAGGATACTTGGAATAAGCAATTCAAAACCAACTGGAGAATTTATACAAAATAATTGCATTGAAGATCCAGAGGCCGAAGGATGCAAACAATAATTATTTTTTCTTAGTCTTTTCTCTTTTCCCCTTGTGTTAAACTCATAATTATGCCTTTTGCTTTGTCGAATTATTTCTTCTTTTCCATATTATTCCTATCTAAAAATTTTAAAAAATAATATCAAAAACAGATGCATTAAATAACAATGGAATCATGACTGATTCATTTTTTCTTTAAATTTATCAAAAAAGTAGTCCCATGAGGTTTATTATCTTCGACTTTGATGTTTCCACCGTATCTTTCTACTAAATTTTTTACAATATATAATCCAAGTCCCGTTCCCTTTTTATCCCCATAACTAAATTCTTCATCAAAAATCTTTCCTTTAAGATTGTCAGGGATACCTAACCCATAGTCTGATACCTTAAGTAAACAGGATTTTTTATTATTTGAAATGTTTATATCCATTCTATTTGTTTTTCCATGAATCATACTATTATTAATTAAGTTTTCAATTACTGAGCATATCCCATCATCGGCTAATACGATACATCTACCACGTATATTTACATCAAGATTTGGATACGTTTTTACAACTGAATCTATACATTCTCTAAGATCTATAGGTTTTAAATTCTCTTCGAGGGACATTGATGATTCAAGCTGTCTTATCTTCTCTATTAACTCAACACTTCGATCTATCGCTTTCATAGCTTTTTTCTTAAGATTGTCATCTTTTGTTTCAATCATTTCAAGTGCAATGCTAACTACTGTTAGATCATTTGAAATATCGTGTCTTAATATTTTATTTAATAATTTAAGATCTTTGTTTAGTTCCTCAATTTTTTTCTCATAATGCTTTCTTTTTCGTATATCTCTTGCTAAAACAAGTGTAGCATACCATTTTTCGTTTTCCATTAATGGGATAGAAGAAACTTCAACGGGGATTAAATTACCTAATTTTGTAAAAAAATAAGTTTCGTAAAATTCAACTTTTAGGTCCCCGTTTAGCCTTCTTTTTCTTTTTTCTAAAACGATTTCACGCAGTGGCGATGGAATTATGTTATAAACATTCATAGAAAGTAGCTCTTGAAGTGAGTAACCGCTGATTGTTTGGCAATAATCATTTGTATAAGTTATGTTTCCATCGACATCATGGATATAGATTATGTCATTTGCTTTTTCAGCGATTGTAACATATTTTTGAAAACTATTTATTAGGTCTTTTAAATAGGTAATTTCTTCTTCAAGGGATCCAATCTTTCTATTTAGGTCCTGTGTAGTAGAATCTGAGATATATACCAACACCTTATGACAATGCGATTATTTTATGTTTATAGTATATTAATCTTATTATTAGAATAAACGATATAATTTTATATACTTCAATTAATCTTGGTATTTCAGTTAAGGGACTATCGGATTGGGATCTGGGATTAGAATGAAGGTAATAAAGAATGTGTGCATATATGGGGTCGGCGGCGTAGGTGGATATTTTGGGGCCAAAATTATTAATGCAGATAGGAATAAAGATCTAAAAGTATCTTTTGTAGCAAGGGGAAAACATCTGGAAGCAATTAAAAATAAAGGCCTCATTTTGAAAACTGATGATAAACAGATCCTAGTTAGACCAGATTGTGCAATTGAAAATGTAAATGAATTAGAAAAAATAGATCTGATACTTGTATGTGTAAAAAGTTATGACCTAGATGGCGTTATTCTAAGTATAAAAGATAAGATAGATAATGATACAATAATTCTGCCGCTACTAAATGGCGTAGACGTCTATGAAAGAATCCGAAATGTCTTAGATAAAGGCTTAGTATTGCCTGCATGCGTATACGTTGGTACTCATATTGAAAATTACGGTATAGTGTTACAAAAAGGTGGGGATGGAAAGATAATATTTGGGAAAGACCCTAAAACTAATTACTATCCACAAGAAGTCATAGATTTTTTTGGGAAGTTAAAAATTAATTTCTCATTTCAAGAAGAGCCATACAAGGAGATATGGACTAAATATATGTTCATAGCAGCTTACGGCCTTGTTACAGCTAAAACAGGTAAAACGCTAGGTGAAGTCTTAGACGATAGCGAACTTATTAGGGATATAGAAGGAATAATGAAAGAAATTAAAATGATTGCAGATAAGAAAAATATCACTTTAGACGAAGATGTAACTAAGAAATCAATTGACAAGGCAAGATCATTTCCATATGAAACAAAAACATCATTTCAAAGAGATGTTGAAAATCCAAATAAAAAGAACGAGAAAGATTTGTTCGGGGGGACGATTATACGATTTGGAGAAGAATATGGTATTGATACAAAATACACTGAAAAGTATTATTTTTAGATTTATTAAATGCGTAATGTC
This sequence comes from Candidatus Methanofastidiosum methylothiophilum, assembly GCA_001587715.1. Lineage (GTDB taxonomy): Archaea > Methanobacteriota_B > Thermococci > Methanofastidiosales > Methanofastidiosaceae > Methanofastidiosum. The sequence continues at coordinate 9,711 of LNGC01000023.1, forward strand.
CTACCGTAAAATTTATACATCTTAACTCACTTTTTTTCCATGTTAATAGGTAGGTATTATGAGCGAAGAAGAATGTTGTCCCAAGTTCAATCCAAAGCCTTGGGATGGGAAAGTATTTGAGTGGAAGAATAAACGATTTGTGAAAGATAAAGTATTTACTCTATTTTTCATGCCGATTAATTTTGGTAGCGTTATAAAAAGGCTAAATGAAAGAGTGGATAATGCAAATGCAAAAATTCCCGATTGGTTATGTCTATCAGATCATACTTCTAAGTTTAACATGGATATTTATCTTGCCGTTGACAAGAAAATTCCTGATGCAGAAAATGTCACATTGAGTGGGAAGTTTTTGAGCAAAGTCTATGAAGGTCAATTTGGCGATACAGGTAAATGGTGTGACGATTTTAAAGAGTATGCAAAGAGTAAAAAATTAGAGATTAAGAAATGGTACATGTGGTATACCACCTGTCCAAAATGCGCTAAGAAATACGGGAAGAACTACGTTGTAATAATTGCTGAAGTTGCATAGGCCCATATTTCTTTTTGATTTTATAATTAATATATATTCATAATTAATAATTTATATATTTTTTTTGATAAAAGATTAATTCTATTACCGTTAAATCTATATATTTAGCTTACCTATACTAAGCGGGTTAGTTTGTTTTAGATGGATTAACTCCCAAAAAATGCCCAAGGGGAGATTATGGAAACTTTTGAAAGAGATTTTGATAAAGCAAAAGAAGATTTCAATCAGTTTGTATCATCTCTAGGAAAAGAAAGATTGGGAAACTTTGCAGATGCAATGAAAAAAGAGATTGACAAAGTAGAAGGCATAATGGAAATGAGTGTTGACAGTGAGGGGGAAAAGGTAAGGATGATAAGGGAGCAGTTGTCAAAATGTGACAATATGGCTTGCATGGAAAGAGATAGAAATAGGAATGCTGACTATTCGCCACTTTTTAGGATAATAGAGAATCTTAAGTACGGTGTAGACGAATACGAATCAAGAATAGAATATTAAATTTAATTTTTTTCTTTTTTATTTTTATTCTACATCATAAGATGATTTAAAATAAAATTATTGGGATTCTAATTTCCCAATTATTAAAAATACCAAGAAAGAAATCACTAGGGTTATTATGGGTATGGGGATCCCAAAAGGAGTTATCTTGAAGAATGTCAAAATCACAGAAGCTAAAAAACCGCTTAAAATAGTCAAAACGCCAGTTAGATCTTTTCCTATCTTAAAGTGGAATAATCCAAAAACTAAAGGGAGCAGACATAAAAGTATAGTTGAAGATAAAACTGACAATTCGACAATATAGCTTACTTTTCTAACTGCAAATAGAGCAATTACGGCGGTAAGCAAAATTATTGCAGTTTTTCCATAAAGAATTCCTTTTTCTTTTACAATATCTCTTGAGACCATTGAAGAAAGTGTCAGTACAATTGAATTGGCAGTTGTTATTGCGGCAGCCATTATGCTCAAAGCTAATAGAAGTGACAGCCATTCGGGCATAATTGAAAGCAAAGTTGGGGTTACATTGTCCCTATACTCTACCAATGGGAAAAGGCCTTTAATTGTAAGAATTTTTAATTCGATTCCAATTAAAGTTACTATTACAGTGTAGAGCACGCCAAACAATCCAAAGTATACGATCATTTTTCTAAGTGCTTGTAGATCCTTTGAAATAAACATTCTCTGGAACACCTGTGGATTTGTCAATGCAAAGAAAAACCAAGGTATTGTCAAAGAGAGAAAAAATTTAGGAGTCCAAATGGGATTTGGAACATACATCAAATTACCTAAAGACGAAACTTGTGAAAAGTCAACTTTTGCAGATACCCAGAATAATGCAATTATTGAAACAGAGATCATTAATATACCTTGGATAGAATCCGTCAATACCACTCCTCGAAGGCCTCCAAGAAAAGCCCATAACGCTATTAGAATTCCAACTATTAAGATACCTGTGGAAAAATTAAGATTAGCATTCTTTTCAAGGATTAGGGCAACTCCAGTTAACTGAACTGATGTATAAGGAACAAGTGCAATAAGTGATATGATTGCCGTGGCCTTTGCAGTTTTTAATCCATACCTGTGTTCTAAAATTCCAGAAGGTGAAACAACACCCTTCTCTTTTGCAATCTTCCAGATTTTAGGGCCGTAGAAAGATAAAAAGAATAGAGTACCTACAAGATATACCAACTCAAATCCTAAAGCACCCACACCAGTTGCATAGGATAATCCCACCAAGCCCACCATCATGAATGCTGAGTAGGTAGTAGCAGCATAAGTTAGTGCAGAAACTACACCTCCAATATTTCTATCCCCAATGAAAAAGCTCTCTTGAGTCTTAGCACCTTTTGAGTATAATGCGATGGCAGTTCCTATCACGGCATAAATCCCGATTAGTATTAGCATGCTATTCATTTGCCCACCTTTTTGTAGAATATGCGATGTAAATCAGATATCCTACAGTTACAATAGACCAGTATATAAATACGGTGAAATCTTTAGACCTAAAGATGAAAAAAGGTAAAGCCATTAAGATTACAATAATCAACAATTCTAAATTTTTCATCAATACACCCCATCAACCTCAAAATAACTGTTTATAAGGATTATGGTGGTATCCTAGAGAATTTAGGCTAAAAATGTCTGAAATAGGACTTTAGTTGTCTAGCATCTTAAACTAATCAATAGTTAATTAGTTTTTAGCATCGGTTAATTATGTGCCATATTAAGTTCATTTTGTCTTATTCTTTCCTTAACTATTTTTTCAACAAGATCTCTAGGAAGAGGATTTTTCACAGTAAAATGGATAGTTGTTCCGGTACTTTCATAGTCTTTAAGCTCATCTTTGAATGTTTCTAAGATTGATTTGTTGACTACAAAGAAACTGCAATAGTTTTTGTGAGCCATAAAATGGACCAATGCTCCGTGGTACCTGTAAGTTGGGATCTGGTAGCTTATGACTTCTTCTGCCAGAGGGGCGGTAGTTTTAATTATATTACGGAGATTTTCAAGTGTAGCTCTCACATCTTGAGGGAGTGCTTTGAGATACTCATCTACATTTTTTACAGTGCCTTTGTCTTGATCCTTTTTCATAGTTTTACTATAAATCAAATTAATTTAAATATTTTTAGATTTTTAAAACACTAATCAGAAGTATTTATATATATAATTTATTTAATTGATTTGGTGTAATTATGGAAATGCCTGCAAATGTAAAAGATATCTTTGAAAAGGAGAGAGTACATCAACTTGCTACAGCTTCAAAGAGCGGAGAACCAAACTGCTCATACGTAGGTGCAAAATATCTATTAGACGATGAAACTATTATAATTGTAGATAACTTTATGAAAAAAACATTAGAAAATATTCTTGAAAATCCAAAGGTAGCAATTGCAATAATTAGAGAAAAACAAGCCTATCAGATTAAAGGAACATGCGAATATATAACAAAGGGGCCTATCTATGAAGAAGCTAGAAAATGGATGAAGGCAAAGGGGGATAGATATCCCGCAAAAGGGGCTCTAGTAATCAAAGTTACTGACATCTTTTACTCAACTTCAGATGAGAAAGCAGGACTCCCAATATAATCCACTATGGTGGATAATAATATACGAAAGAAAGGGAAAAGGAGATTTAGAATGAAAATAGGAATTGTAGTATATTCTCAAACCGGGAATACTTATGAAGTTGCCCAAAAATTAGAAGAAGCCCTTTCAAAAAAAGGAAACTCCGTAAAAATTGAAAGGATACATGTGGCAGATGAAAAGCAGAGAGATTTAAATAAAATTCAGATGTTATCTATTCCAGATTTATCAACATATGATGCTTTAGTTTTTGGATCACCTGTACATGCATTCTCTCTTTCGCATCCGATGACCGCCTTCATGTCTCAGATTCCCACTCTTCAAGATAAGAAGATAACATGCTTTGTAACAAAGGGCTTACCTTTAAATGGTACAGGGGGAAATCAGGCAATTGGAGTGATGAAGAAAATCTGTGAATCCAAAGGCGGAGATGTATGTGGATCGGGAATTATAGTCTGGAAAAAAGATCGCGAGAAACAAATTTCAAAGATTTCAGAAGAATTTAGCAAAATGTTTTGAAGATAAGTTATTTTTTCTTTAAAATGAATACTGCACATTTAACTTTATTTTCCAAAACATAGTTTTCAGTTTCTTGCGATTTGACATAATCTTCAAAAAGTAAAGCATTTTCAGGATTTCTTTTCTTTAGTTCTTCTGCTCTTTTTTTAATTAACTTAAAATAGCTTTTATTGGTATCTTGAACATTATTCTCTATTTTTTCTTCCACAAGGATAAATCCAGATTCATTTATTATTTTTAAGAGAGTACAATGCTTCATGTAATTTTCATCTGAGTAATCTGAATTGTCGTCTATGTAGCCATCATCAATTATAAGGTAGCCACCATTTTTAATACATCTACTCAGGGAAGATAAAGTTTGTTTATAGTCTCCAAATATTTGGCCAATAGCACCAAAAATAATGAGGTCACATCCTATTTCTGTTTTGACAATATCCTTGATATCTCCTACCTCGAACCTGCATAAATTGGAGACACCAAATTTGAAAGCATATTTTTTAGCCTCTTCTATGAACGCTGCCATCCAATCTACCCCATATATCTTAAACCCAAGTTCCTTTGCGATAGCTATAGATACTGCTCCTTTCCCACAACCAAGATCTAAAATTTTGGCATGAGGGGATTTTATAATATCGTGTTTTTTGATTACTTCTAAAACTGAGTTGGGATTAGTCCCCATATCAAAAAGGTCCTGCAGAAGATATGGGATATATTCTAAAAGATCAAGATTATTTAAGTCCAAGGATTTGGCTACATCCTTTTTAGCATTTTCCATTTTGACCTCTTTTCAAAATATACTCTATTTAAGAAAAAATAAAATAAAAAAATAGGGCTTAGTTAGCATTCATTCTTGGCTGCTTTAACATCGTGAAGGCAAGTATAATGCCCAGAACAGAGAGGCCGGCCACTATCAAGAAGAATGGCTGGAATGCCCCTAAGATGTCCTTTGCCTGTGCGGAAACAATTCCACCAATGATAGCTCCAGCACCGTAAGCTGTGTAGACCAACCCATAGTTTCTAGCATTGTCCTTCATTCCAAAATAGCTTGCAGTAGCAGTTGGAGCAATTGCGAGCCATCCACCTAGACATCCCCAGAGGATACAGAAGCTTACTATATATGCTAAAACGCTGTTGTAACCTGCGTACATGACTAAGCATGCCACTATTATTAATACATAGGTAATTATCGCAGTATTTTTTGGTGAAAGCTTATCTGTAAGTGCTCCAAATATGGGTCTACCTGCACCATTAAATATGGCAAAAGGTAAGATTAATGTGAATATTAAGCTGTTTGCTGCATCGGCGGTCATACCAGCATTGGTAAATACTTCTTTCCCAACAGGGCCAGCAATTCCTATGGCTGTGAGACCTGCTAAGGCTCCAATTGTGTAACAAATCCACAATCCTTTAAATGTGGATGTTTTTAGCATCTGTTCTCTCATGAAGTCAACTTTAGCAGGGCCTTTAGACGTATTTGTGGCCATACATGCAGGTTTCCATCCGCTATCTGGGAATCTAAGCATCATAGATAGCACTATACTTAATATTATGAAGACAATACCAAACATCTGGAGAATGTTCATAATTCCCCAACCGCTTCCCAAGAGGAATTTTGTTACATAGGTAATAATGGCAGACGAGAATCCAAAACCAAGTACTGTCAATCCTACTGCAAGTCCACATTTGTCGGGGAACCACTGGGCAGAAGTTGTTATTGGTGCCCCATAAGCAATCCCAACACCAATACCACCTATAATTCCATATAATGGGATAAGCATCAAAGGAGATGTAGCAAAGGAAGCAGCAAGCCATCCTACTCCACAAAGAACTCCACCAGCCATACATACTTTCTTTGGGCCCATCTTTCTAATGTATGGGCCTGCTAATGGCATAAACAATGCGAAAAATGCCAAAAACACAATAAATGGCCAGGTCATGTCCATGGCCGTGGGATTTAATCCTCTTGATTTGAAGTAATCAAGCAAAGGATTTCTTAGAACTCCATAGGCATAAATAGATCCAAAACATAGATGTAGCATAATGCCTACTATTACCATCATCCACCGCCCACCAGGCGGCTCTCCTGAAGATGTGTTTTTACTCATAAATATAACCTCCAATTCAAACTTAATGGATACCTACTAATACTATTGGATATATATAATAAGAATATCCATCAGCAATGTTTGCGATAAGCGTAATGGCTATTTAAGATTAACGTAGTGTTTTTGGTAAGCAAGTAAATAGTTTTTTATTATAAATTCTCTAATCTTAGTCATGAAAGCAAAATCAATTACCTCCAAGCTTATTGCACCATGCGGAATGAACTGTGGGATTTGCATGGCTTATCTTCGTGAAAAAAATCATTGCCCAGGGTGCAATGGTCCTGACGATAAGAAGCCATCTATTTCCTGTGTCAGGTGTATCATTAAAAACTGTGAAACTATAAAAAAGACCAAATTCTGTTTTAAATGTGAGAAATATCCTTGCACTAGATTAAAAAATCTTGATAAAAGATACAGAACAAAATATGGGATGAGCATGATTGAGAATCTTGAGAATATTAAGAAGGTAGGAATTAGAGAATTTGTTAAAAATGAAAAGGCGAGATGGGTATGCCTTAAATGCGGTGGCACTATAAATGTTCACAGGTGGGAATGCTTTGATTGTGGAGCAAAAAGATAATTAAAATGAACTTGGTTTTTGTGAAAACACTATATTTCTTTTTTCTCCGATAAAGTTATATCTTTTGAAAAAATTTAATTAGTGTGAATATAATTTACAAAAAGATAGTTGTTTTGTCTTTGAGTTTATTACTAGTGACATTTACACTAGGATGCGGAATAAAAGAAATTGAATTAATTGACAGGGAAAGCAAAATCCCACCAAACGCGGTAAAAGTCACACCTGAAACTGATTTAAATCCCCCAAAATCTTATTCTCTAGAATACTATGATCCGGTCCCTTTGCCATACCCAATTAATACTGCAGGTGGCGAAGATTCTGCTTTCATAATGCCGGATGGAAAGGCTCTATATTTTTGGTTTACGCCCGATGTCAACGTACCTGCTGAAAAACAACTTATAGATCGAGTCACCGGGATATATGTTTCAAGAAAATCTGGAGATTCATGGGGCAAACCTGAAAGAATAATTTTGCAAGATCCCAATAAATTGGCTTTAGATGGGTGTGGCTATGTACAAGATAATAAAATTTGGTTCTGTTCTGCAAGAGAAGGTTATACTGGGTTGAATTGGTTTACGGCAGAATTCGATTCATCAAAGAACAAATGGCAAAATTGGAAGAAAGCAAATTTTAAGGAAGAATATGAAGTTGGGGAGTTACACATTTATGGGAATGAGTTGTATTTCCACTCTTCTAGGGCCGGGGGTAAGGGCGGTTTGGACATCTGGATTACTGAAAAAGATTCTAGAGGAGAGTGGTCTGAACCAAAAAATCTTTCATATATAAATACTGAGAGAAATGAAGGCTGGCCTGTTATTTCACCTGATGGAAAAGAGCTGTGGATTAGCAAAGATTACGGGCTATGGAGATCAAAGTGGGCTAATGGGAAGTGGACAGAGCCAGAGCTGATTTTCTCACCTCTTGCTGGAGAGGCATCTATTGATGCCGAAGGAAATGTATATTTTACCCATCACTTCTTTAAAGATAACAAGATGATAGAAGCAGATATCTATGTTGCATATAAGAAATAATGATAGAAGAAAATATTAAATTGAAAAAAGAAAATATTCATTTCTATTTAAGTTTCTATATCTTCTAAACTGGGGTCTAGTTCTTTGGCCTTGTTAAAGCATGCTTGCGATTCTTCATATCTCCCAAGTTTATTGAGAATAACTCCCTTATTCCACCATGCTTTAACGTGGTTTGGATCTATAGCGATGACCCTGTTATAGCTTTCTAATGCTTCGGGGTATCTCCCAAGGGTGCCGAGTGTAACTCCCTTATTATACCACGCATCAGCAAAATTCGGGTCTATTTCTGATGCTTTATCAAACTTTTCTAGGGCCTCTAGATATTTTCCCTGATTGTATAGTGTGAAACCTTCACTGTAATATTTTTCGGCATCTTGAGGGTCATTCTCTACTTTTTCTTCGACTTTGGGCTCAGGTTTAGTATCGGCTGTAGTGTCAGGTCTTGCTGTTTCTTCGACTTTGGGCTGAGATTTAGTATCTGCTGTGCACCCAAGAGTAACAGTAATTATGGCAATTATCAACAATACACCTAATATTCTTTTATTCATAATTATCACCTTATTTTTCACTTATCTAATTAATTCTTGCCTTCCGGATCTGTTTCAGTCCAAGCGAAACAAGGGCAACCCCAATAACTATCATCAATAGATTATTTATAAAAACATCATTATTTTGGGACTGCAATATACCGATTACCGCAAACAAGGCGCCTAATCCTCCAATAATCAGAAGAAAGTACCCTAAAAATTTTCCCATATCACTCAACTTTAAGAAATAATTTTTATATTTAATATTTTCTTAAACGTGGGTGCATCTCGTGAATCTTTTCATTCGTGGCGCCTTTTCTCCATTTCTTGTCGCTCGCTCTCCAATCGATCAGAATAGTTTCCCCAGTAATTCTGGCAATCTTTGCAGTGCCAGATTGGCGAGGAATCATTTACTATGCATCCTCCAAGGAGGACTTCTTGCACCCCTTCCTTTTCTAAAAACTCATACGAAGGCATACCATAGACTATAGGCACGATATTATTTGAGCCGCACTTTGGACATTTTGAATTTTTTTCCATATAATTGATATTTCACTCGTAAATATTTAAGAGTATCGAAAATAGAGAATTAATCTAAGTCTATATCTTTAATATTCTGTTGAATAGATCTGAATAATTTTTCAAATTCATGTGGTTTTAATCCATCTTCGTCACAGACATCATTTGAGCAGTAGTAGTTGTCGTCAAATTCAGGTAGTTGAATCCAGCCATTTTGTTCATCCCAAACTTCAGCAAGGTAGCTAAACCTAATGCCTCCACATTTCTTGCATGGCTCTTCTTCAGAGATCAATGAAAGTCTGTAAGTTGTTTCTGTTCCATCCCTTCCAGTTAAAATTATAGTTTTTGTATAGGTTTCTACATATGCCTGTGTATCTAATTCCCAGTTATCCTCTTCATT
>LNGC01000024.1 GCA_001587715.1 Candidatus Methanofastidiosum methylothiophilum
CCCAAGAGCACTTCTAACGTCTTCAGGACAAAAAAGAGGTGCACATAACCACAATACACCTAATCCATTTTCTGTAGCTTTAAGTAAAATATTCTCTGATGCCAATGCCAAGCTCTGTATGCCCATAATAAATTCTGCGTTATCCCTTTCATCGCCATACTTTTCTACCTTTGAAGTATCAAAGCATGGAATAATGATAAATGGAGCTTTATTTATTCGTGACTTAGATAGATTAATCCTTTCCTGTATCTCCTGAACGGATTTGCCATCTTTTTTTAGATTATTGATCCAAGTTGAAGCCATCGTAGATGATAGCTTTTCTTTTACTTGCTTAGATTCAATTAGTATAAACTCCCATGGCTGAAAATTATGGGCCGATGGTGCCTGTGTCGCTGCTTCAATCAAAGATAACATATCTTTTTTTTCAATTTTGATATCCTTGAATTTTCTTATCGTTTTTCTTTTATTTATTGGATCAAAGACCATAATCACCTCTAGCCTATTTAAAATACATTTTTACTTCCTCAACGACAATTCCACCCAATGCTACTAATGCTATTAGGTTAGGGATTGCCATGAGTCCGTTAAACATATCAGATATATTCCACACTATATCCACATAAGTAACAGATCCAAAAAATACAGCAAATAAGAAGACTATCTTATACAAGTATTTTCTTTTGACTCCGAATAGATATTCAAAGCATTTTTCACCATAGTAAGACCATCCCAAGATAGTTGAATATCCAAATAATATAGAGCATAGGACTATTACTAATGTTCCGAATAACCCAAGAGTTTGTGCAAATGCAGCACTAGTCAAAGCAGAAGAAGTAAGATTTCCACCCCATATGTCAAGGTTACTCTCAAGTATTACAAATCCAGTCATTGAACACAATACTATGGTATCGATAAATACTTCAACTATGGCCAAGGTACCTTGGCGGACAGGATGAGGGGTTTTTGCTACAGAGTGAGCTATTGGTGCACTACCCAATCCTGCCTCATTTGAGAATACTCCTCTTGCTATTCCAAATCGAACTGCCCTAGAAACAGCAAAACCTGCTACCCCCCCACCAAAAGCTGTTGGAGAGAATGCATAACCGAAAACTAATCCAAATGCATAAGGTATTCTGTCAAAGTGAATCAAGATAATTATTAAAGCGGCTATTAAGTACAGAATGCTCATGAATGGTACAACATATGATGTAACTTCACCTATTCTTTTAATTCCCCCGAGAATTACAAGTGCAGTAAGGATTACCAATATCAATCCAAGAATTGCAGAGACTGAAAATACTTCGCCAAGAAGGGGTATCGAGATTGAACTACCTGTACCTACATTTGAGATTATGGCCAAGATAACAGAGTTAGCTTGTGCCATGCTACCTATACCAAAAGATGCTATGACCCCAAATATAGAGAATAGAATTGCCAATATCTTAGCATCAATATTATATTTTTCCTTGAATCCTTTCTGGATATAATACATTGGGCCCCCAGAATATTCTCCATCGGGATTTTTCTCCCTATATCTTACACCTAAAACAACTTCCGAGAACTTTGTGGCCATACCTACAATAGATGTGACCCACATCCAGAAAAGAGCTCCTGGGCCACCCATCACAATAGCAGTAGCAACTCCTGCAATGTTACCAGTTCCAACTGTGGCTGAAAGAGCAGTGGTCAAAGCCTGAAATGAGGGTATGTCTCCTTGAAGATCTTCCTTCTTGAAGGCACTTTCTAACAAATTTTTGATAGATAATAAAAGTCTTCTAAACTGAATACCCCTCAAAATTACAGTAAGATATATTCCAGTTCCAACTAGCAAAACCAACATCATAGGTCCCCAGATAATAGAATCTAAAGTCCCCACCAAATCTGAAAATATTTCTAAGATTCCCATATCTATCAAAAAAACTTAAATATATTTCATTTAAAAAATTATCCAAAAGTAGTGGGCCCACTGAGATTCGAACTCAGGACCTCCGCCGTGTAAAGGCGACGTCATGACCAACTAGACCATGGGCCCGCAAGTTATCGTATTAAATTTAATATATAAATGTTATGATTTTTTTCCAGTCATTGATTCAATATCTATCCGGATTACACAAATTTTTTCCATCTCTTCCGACGAATAACTAAAATCACCTTCAGAATAATGAGACATTATGGTATCTAGAGCCTGTTTTTTTTCAAATGAATCAGAAATAAAATAAGCCTTCCCAAATCCAATTACACTTTCATATTTCATCGAAAATCCACATGCTTGTTCTGATAAAACAAGCTCATGATTAATGTCAACTTCAAATGATATATCGCTATTTTTCTTTAAAATATCAATTTTCATCCCCTTTTTTGAAGAGTGAATATAGATGCATTTTTTGTTATAACCAAAGTTTAATGGAACTATATAAGGTCTATTATTTTCACATAATGCGATTCTTATTACTTTTGCATTATTGATTATTTTTTCAAGTTCCTCAATATCAGTTATTTCTCTGTCTTTTCGATTCATGGTCTAATTTTATTTTTCGGATATTTATATTTTTTGTATGTTATACTAGTCTAAAAAAATTAGTAAAACTTAAAAAGGTTAAGTACTAGAAGAAGAATTATGCCGTTTAAAAATTTGAAGGACATTGAGGAAAAAGTGATCTACCCAGGTTACAAGGCCAAATTTATACACTCAGAGAACATTACCCTAGCCCATTGGACAATTGAAGAAGGCTCATCTTTTCCAGAGCATTTCCATGAGAATGAGCAGATATTGAGCGTGCTTGAAGGAAAGCTTGAATTACGAATTGGCGATAAAACTAAAATATTGAAACAAGGAGAAGCAGCTATTATACCTCCGTACATTGCACACTCCGGAAAAGCAATAAAGAAGACAAATGCAATAGATGTCTTCTATCCGCTAAGACGAGACTACTTTTGATTAGTACTCCCGATTAGGTGATAGAAGCTAGTATATTTGATATCTCTATCTAGGAATGCTTATATACTGATTCCAAGAGTGAACCACTGTGATTTCAGTAGCTATACTTTTGTTAGTATTTTCATTGATTGCTGTGAGACAAGTAGGGAGAATCAAATTAGAGATATGGCAAGTTATGGGTTTTGGGGCATTGGCCTGCCTTATAACGCAGCAGATATCGCCAACTGATGCTTTAAAGTCGATTAATTTAGATGTAATTCTTTTCTTATTTGGAATGTTTGTGATAGGAGTTGGTCTTGAGGAAAGTGGGTACTTATCTCACCTATCTTATAAGATTTTTAAGAGGGCTAAATCACCTGATGAACTACTGATACTAATCCTCTTTGTAATGGGAATCACATCTGCATTCTTGATGAATGACACTCTTGCAATAATTGGAACTCCCGTAGTTCTTCATTTAAGCAGAAAACATCAGACCTCACCAAAACTATTACTTATGACACTTGCGTTTGCTGTCACTATTGGAAGTGTAATGAGCCCTATTGGAAATCCCCAGAATCTTCTTATTGCACTTGAAGGAAAAATAGAAAATCCGTTTATCCTATTTTTTAAATTTCTTTTAGTGCCAACACTTGTTAATCTAGCTATTGCATTTTATGTCTTAAGATTTTTCTATAAAGATAATTTTCATAATAATTCACTTAATCATTCGCAAGAACCTATTAAGAACAAGAGACTCGCAAAATTATCAAAGATATCTCTTTTTCTCATTGTAACAATGGTAATATTAAAGATATCAATAGTAACTGCTGGAATTAATTTTGATTTCAGACTAACTTACATATCCCTTGTTGCATCTTTACCTATACTAATTCTTGCTAAACATAGATATGATATCTTAAAAAAAGTAGACTGGAAGACATTAGTATTTTTTGTTTCCATGTTCATCTTAATGCAAAGCGTATGGAACAGCGGATTCATCCAAGAGATCATTGGCAATATGAACATAAACATAACAAATCTTTTGATGATCTTTATTGTAAGTATTGTTTTAAGCCAGTTTATTTCTAATGTCCCCCTTGTTGCTTTGTATCTACCTATGCTACTTGAAGCTGGCGCTTCTTCAAAAGAGATGGTTGCTTTGGCTGCTGGGAGTACTATTGCCGGCAACTTATTTATTCTGGGAGCTGCTAGCACAATTATAATTATACAGAATGCAGAAAAAAAATCAAATGAAACAATTACTTTCGTTGAATTTGCTAAGGTTGGTATGCCTCTAACAATTTTGAATACACTCGTCTATTATGCCTACTTATCTTTAGTTTGATTATTTAGATTTGCATCTTACTATGCCACGCTTATGGAAGTATTTCTGGTGATAATCTTCTGCTTTGTAAAACTTAGTTTCAGGGATAATTTCTGTTACTATTTTTCTGCTAAATTTACCGGATTTTTCGAGTTTTTCTTTTAGCACCAATGCTTTATTCTTCTGATCCTCGTTGTGGTAGAATACAATTGATCTGTACTGGCTTCCAACATCAGGGCCTTGCCTATTGGGCGTTGTTGGGTCATGGATATTCCAAAAGAGTTCTATAAGTATTTCATAAGATACTCTATCCGGATCAAATTCAATTAGCACAGATTCTGCATGGCCAGTTTTGTCTGTGCATACTTCTTCGTAAGTAGGATTTTCTGTGTGACCTCCAGAGTATCCTACCTGTGTAGATATAACTCCATCGACTTGACAAAATGCAGACTCTATTCCCCAGAAACATCCGGCGGCAAATGTCGCTTTCTCAATTTTAACCATAATCTTAATATCTATTTATGTTACTTAATTGTATTTATTATAAAAAAGAATAAAGTAATAATCTGATTTTATAAATAAAAAGAAGAATAAAAATAAATAATTTTAGTAAGCTTCACACTGTCTTTCAAAGTAGGCTTTTTCATGGTTGCAAGAAGGGCATTCCTCAGGAGGTTCTGTACCTTCATGGATATATCCACACTTTCTGCATACCCATACAACTTTTTCTTTCTTTTTGAAAAAAGTTCCCTCTTCGAGTTCTTTTAATAATTTCTTGTATCTCCCTTCATGGTGTTTTTCTGCCACAGCGATTGCTCTGAGTCTTGTTGCAATATCTTTAAATCCTTCTTTCTCTGCTGTTGTGGCAAACTCAGGATACATGCTTGTGTACTCGTAATTCTCTCCTGCAATTGCCCCTTTAATATTTTCAATTGTATTACTTAGAATCAGCGGTGCTTCTGCTTCCACCTTTATTTCAGTAGGGCTTCCTTCTTTCTTTTTAATATCGTTAATCATTCTAAAGAGCCATTTGGCATGCTCTCTTTCATTGTCAGCTGTTAAGAGAAAGATATCAGATATTTGGTCGTATCCTTCTTTTAAGGCAATTTTTGCATAGATGGTATATCTATTTCTGGCCATACTTTCTCCAATGAAAGCCTTTGTTAGATTTTCTAGTGTTTTACTCATTACATCCCTCTATTAATATGGAATAGACTTACTATTAAAATTTACGCTTATTTTTAATAAATAACTGTGAGAAATTAGTCATAATGTGAGGAATTTATATTCAAGTCAAATACTAATAGAGCATTCGATAAATATATCCACATTATTAGAAAAGTTATTTATATTTGAATTTCAAATAAAGTCAAGGTGTTTTTTAATGATGCCACTTGAAGGGATTAAAGTAATAGATTTTACTGGAGCTTTGTCAGGACCTTACTGCAGCATGCTTCTGGGGGATATGGGTGCCGAAATAATTAAAGTTGAAAGACCAAAAAGAGGAGATGATTCTAGAGGATGGGGGCCACCATATATCTCCGAAAATCTAAGTACTTACTTTGCTAGTATTAATAGAAACAAGAAGAGCATTAGCTTGAACATAAAAGAATCTGAAGCCAGAGAAATTATTAAAAAATTAGTAAAAGAATCTGATATTTTGTTAGAAAATTTCAGGCCCGGTACAATGGAAAAGCTTGGTCTTGGGTATGAAGAGATGAGAAAAATAAATGAAAGATTGATTTACTGCTCCATCTCTGGATTTGGCCAAGATGGCCCTTACAAGTTCAAGCCCGGTTACGACCTTATACTACAGGGAATGGGTGGACTTATGAGCGAAACTGGCGAGCCAAATGGAGGGCCAGTTAAGATAGGTATTGCAGTGACAGACATTTCTGCTGGCATGTTTGCATGTTATGGAATTCTTAGCGCTATTATTGCAAGATCAAAAACAGGTAAAGGCCAATTTATCGATACTTCTATGTTAGACTGTCAAGTCTCATGGCAAACTTATTTTGCAACAGGATATCTAGTTGCAGGAAAGATTCCTTCAAGAATAGGAAGTGCTCATTCACTTATCTGTCCCTACCAATCTTTTAGGACTAAGGATATTTTCATTAATATCGCAGTTGGAAATGAAGACATGTGGAAAAAGTTCTGTGAAGTTCTTGGACTTGATATAGCTGAAAATGAAAAATTTTCGGACAATGGAAAACGTCTAAAAAATAGAGATGAACTTGTTAAGATAATAGAAGAAGTACTTGTAAAAAGGTCGGGAGACGAATGGTTAATACTTCTTGAAAAGGCAGGAATACCATCGGGTCCCATTTATACAATAGATAGACTTCTGAACGACCCTCAAGTAATTCACAGGAAAATGATTGAAGAAGTTAATAATCCATTATATGGTTCTATAAAAATTCCCGGATTACCAGTCAAATTATCTGAAACTGGAAGTTCAATAAAACTGCCGCCTCCGGTTCTAGGAGAGCACTCTGAAGAAATATTAAAGAGCATCGGATATACTCAAGAACAAATAAAATCATTAAAAGAAAAAGACATCATTTAACATACTCTTGGAACTGGATCTGCCACGGGAGGCTCTAAAATTCTCCTCCCACCTATTACGGTCTCAAGAATAACTTTTTCTCCTTTTTTTACTTCACCTATAATGGCCGCATTTTTTCCACGGCGATCCCTTCTTAAAGTGTCAATAACAGCTTCGGCATCTTCACGACTTACAGAAATCAAAACTTTTCCTTCGCATGCGATTTCCATAAAGTTTAATCCTAAGATATCACAAATAGAAGATACCTCTTCTCTTACAGGAATCTTTTCTTCCTTTATCTCTATTCTTACACCTGATTTTCTTGAAAATTCGTTTAATGCATTGGCGATACCGCCTCTTGTTGGATCTTTCATAGAATGAATATTGTGGGGAAGTATTTTTTCTATCATCCTATTTAGCGGCGCAACATCTGATTTTATATTTGATAGAAAGGGGATGTCCTCTCTAACAGAAAGCATTGCAGCGCCATGATCCCCCACAGTTCCGGAAACTATAATCAGATCTCCCTCTTTAAGCCCCTTGTCAGAAAGTAAATTCTTTGTATAGCCGACACCCGATGTATTGATGAAAAGATCATTTCCAGCAACTTTTGTATCTCCTGTAATCAATGGAACCCCTGCTTCCTTTAAAGTTTCGTCCATGGATTTTATGACTTTTCGAAATTGTTCTGTAGGAAATCCTTCGGGGAGAATAACGCCCGATGACAGAGCAAGCGGTTTTGCACCCATTACCGATACATCATTAATTGTTCCAGAAATAGACAGTCGCCCAATATCCCCCCCTGGGAAAAAAAGTGGCGTTACTGTGTGAGAGTCAGTGGAAAAAACAATATGTCCTTCGTCAAATGGTATACTGCCAGAATCGTCCATATCAGGAAGACCCAACCCTCCTTTTATTGTGTTCAGGGAGAAACCATTTACATAGAGAGATTTTATCATAGTTTCCATCATCTCCCCACCGCCGCCATGCTCAGATTTAATTATATCAGAAGTAAACTCACCCATGTGAGATTAGATTATAGGAAAACTTTATAAAGATTATTAGACCTTTTAGGCCAGATATAAAGGTGATTATGTGTCAATTTGGCAGGCTAAATCAAAAAGAAAATTCACTGGTGGAAGAATCACGCAGGCGAGAAAAAAACTTAAGAGAGAACTTGGTAGAGAATCAACTTTTACTGTAATCGGGGAAGTTAGCAAGAAAAAAGTAAGATGTTTAGGCGGAACTGAAAAAATGAAGCTCATGAAGACTGATTATTCCAATCTCCTCACAAAAGAAGGTTACAAGAAAGCAAAGATTACAGGCGTAACAGATAATCCAGCAAACAGGCACTTTGTAAGAAGAAGCATTATTACAAAGGGAGCAATAATAACAACAGAGCTTGGAAAGGCAAGAGTAACTTCAAGGCCTGGACAGGACGGAGTAATAAACGCCGTATTAATTGAATAAATTTCTTTTTGGAATTATTTTACGTCTTTTTTAGAGAAAAGTTTAAATAAGACTTTTTATTACTAATTTTAAGTTTAATTTTGCCTTTTTCGGCAATTTAAGGAGGTTTGATTATGAGAGAACCAGAAGAACTTCCTCTAGCCCCCCTTGAAAGACTACTTAGAAAAGAAGGGGCAGAAAGAGTTTCAGAAGATGCATGCAAAGTATTAGGCGTTGCTCTTGAGGACTATTCGAGGATAATAGCAAGAAAGGCGAAAGATTATTCAGCCCATGCTAAAAGAAAGACTATAAAGGCAGAGGATATAGAACTTGCCTTAAGGGACCTTAATATATAATTTTTTTCTTTAATTAATGGAAAATTTTATATTGAATACTGTTCCCCGATTGGTGAGGTAAATGGAAAAGAAAATTAAAAAATGCAAGAATTGTCAGACTGATTTCGATATAAAAGACAAGAATAGGATAGTCCTAGAGTTGTGGAAAGATAAGAAACACCTCACTAGACTTTATTTTTGCAGTAAGGACTGTTTTGTCTCCTTTTTGAAAGATAAAAAGGTCATATGAGGAATTATATGTCAAAAGAAACACTCAAAGACCTAAGAAGGTCTCTTTTAGAGCAAAAATATAGATTTGATCTTGGTAGACAGTTTCTGGTCTATGTAAATTTTGCACTTTTGATTATAGCAGCGTCGGACAAGATAAAACTTATAATTGATTTAAAGACTACTGAACTTTTATTGTTGCTAGTTCCTCTGTCTTTTATAGCAACTTACATATTAGGGTATGTTCTCGACAAATTTGTTAAGTTCCCACAGGCTACACAGATGGTGGAGGCAAAAAGAAGCCCATATACATTGATGACTCAAGAAAAACTTGACAAAATTATAGAATTACTTGAAAAAGAATAGGAAAAACTTATATTCAAACAATGCTATAACATTATATTATAAGGGGATTTTATGGGTAAAATTGCAGCAACTAGATTGAGAGATAAAATGATTGTAACAGAACAGGGGCATGAAATTGGTACCCTTTTTGATATGGTTATAAATGAGGATACAGGGGAACTCATAGCTCTTGTTGTAGAACCAACAACTGATGTTATTTTAGATAATATGATAACGGACAAAGAAAACTTAGTTCTTGTTCCTTTTAGTGCTGTAAGGGCTGTAAAAGATTTTATTATAGTTGACGTCAGGAGAATTCCAAAGAAGAGCGAAAGAGTTGGAATGTTTGCAAAAGTTCCCGAATAAATTATTTTTTTATCTTCTTTTCTATTCTAATTTTCATAAATCTCTTTAGTATCAAATATGCCATGGCAAAAGTAATTGCACCAATTAGTGGCGTTTTATAGTCATTATTCTTAAATATAAGGTAATTAATGCCTATGAAAAAAATATAATATGAAAATGCTAAAAGGGAAGCATATATGAAAGGGTTCATTTCGTTTAATCGCATGTAATCATATTTTTCAATCTGACTTATATTTCTAGCCCTTTGACTCAAAATTTAGATAAC
Organism: Candidatus Methanofastidiosum methylothiophilum; assembly: GCA_001587715.1. Taxonomy (GTDB): domain Archaea; phylum Methanobacteriota_B; class Thermococci; order Methanofastidiosales; family Methanofastidiosaceae; genus Methanofastidiosum. The sequence goes on from LNGC01000024.1 coordinate 9,781, forward strand.
TATTTATTTATAGAAAAATAAATCTCATCATGAAACTACTTGGATTTATTGGTGGAATGAACTGGCAGTCTACTGTTGAATATTATAAGACCATAAACACACTGGTAAATCAAAAACTAGGGGGAAATCACTCTGCAAGTGTCATCATATACTCAGTAGATTTTGATGAAATTCTGAAACTAGAGATGCAAAATGACTGGAATTTAGTCAAGAGAAAAATGATAGAAATATCTGGAAGCCTTGAAAAGGCTGGTGCCAAAGGACTTGTAATATGTTCAAACACTATGCATTTGATAGCAGAAGACTTACAAAAAGTGAGCAAGATTCCGATACTAAATGTAATCGACGCTACAGCCGAAGAGATAAAGAAAAATGGAATTAATTCAGTGGGGCTTCTTGGAACTAAGTTTACAATGGAAGGGGAATTTTATAGGGATAGATTAGAAAACAAGTATCAATTAAAAGTCTTAATTCCTTCTAAAAATGACATAGAGAAAATCAATAATATAATTTATAATGAGCTTGCATATGGAAAGATAAATGCATCCTCTAAAAAAGAAATCAAAAGAATAATTGAATATCTTATCCTAGATGGTGCAGAAGGCATCATACTGGGCTGCACTGAACTTCCAATGTTAATAAATTCTAACGAAACAGACATCCCCCTATTTGATACATTAGTAATACACATGACTGCAGCCATGAACTTCTCATTAGATTAATATCAAGGGTAAAATATATTAAGGGGTCAAAAAAAATCTGTGGAGAGGAGACCATCATGAAAAAAGAAAAAATAAAGGAACAACAGAAGAATCAGAAAAAAATCAGATCCGAAGGAACAAATATGCTCATTGGTATTGGTTTAGGTATCGTATTTTATTTAATATTTGGAAACTATATACTTGCTGCAATAATGGCCATAATAGTCGCAATGTTACTTGGGATTGGAATTAAAGACAAATGAATTTTAAAAGAGTTTTCTCTGACTAACAGAACTCTTGATATTCGCTAAAGTTTTCCATTCAGTTCTCACAAAATCAGGGAAACGATTATGAAATCTATAGTAATTTTCAAGAAATTTTATAGTCTTTGGATCACTAGGATAGCCACTTCCAAATGAAACACCAGCATCTTCTTCTATTTTTTTTATAATTTCATCCCTTTTTACTTTTGCCAGTATTGAGGCCGCCGCAACTATGGGGTATTTGTCTTCTGCCTTGTGTGAAGCTACAACATCGCATGAAGAAAACTCGTCCCCAAGTGATTCTTTTAGATTACGAGAAAATCGATTTGTGTCAACATCGCATGAATCACATATTGCCCTTATTATTGGAACTTTAAGTCCAATAATCGCATCCTTAAATGCATGAAGCTCAATCTCGTTTAGCGTATATTTTTTCATTTCATCGTTGAGAAAAGTAGGATTTAGTATCCTAAAAAAATAGTTGCCAGATAGATTTATTAATTCTGAAAATAGTTCTTTTCTCCTTTTTGCAGAAAGCTTTTTTGAATCTTTAACTTCGAGTGATTCAATTTGATTAAGTTTATCTTCAGATATTGAAAAAGACGCCACTACAAGTGGACCTATGACAGGGCCCCTACCTGCTTCGTCCACCCCACACACATGCATTACTTTAAACCTCCGTAGAGAGTAAAGCATGTCTCACAGCTTTAACACCACTTAGACCTTTTAATTCAGTCAAAAATTCTTTAACGTCTTTTGTCTCCCCTTTTAAGATGAATATTTCAAGGCAGTTTTTTTCATCCAAGTGTGTATGTAGAGTTGTTTCAACAACATGTTCGTATTTATGGTGTATAGTATTCAATGGACTTTCTGATTTCTTACTTGATATCACCATACCAGTGACTACCAAAGGCCCTTTTCCATCTTCCCACACCTCAGTTGTTACATAATCCCTTAGTGCTTCTCTAAAGAGTTCAGACCTAGTTGAAAACCCTTTTACTGTGAGCAATTTATCGAGTTTATCTATTAGTTCGTCGTTGATTGATATACTAATGACAGACATTATACCCCTTCTTAGATTAATTATGATTTTCTTATTAAAGACTTTATCCCCAAAATTGCCAGATAAGAGATACCTGAAATAAGTACTATTGTTGCCCCCGATGGTTGATTCAAAAAGAAGGACATACCTATCCCTAAAAGCATGTAGCCAATCCCTATCAGAATAGAGAATATTATCATCTTTTTAAGACTGTTAGTAAAAAGGCTCGCTGTTGCTGCTGGAAGCGTGAGAAGTGCCATTGCCAAGATTATCCCAACAACACTTACTAGAACTACAACTGTTAATGCTACAAGGGACAGTAACACAATATATGTCTTCATTACAGGAACATTTGTGACTTCAGAAAATTCTTCATCAAATGAAAAAGCAAGAAATTCATTGTACCTAATAAAAACTATTAGGGCAATTATAATGTTTAGGGCAATCATAATCAGTATATCTATTCTTGAAACAGTAAGTATATTCCCAAATAGATAGCTAGCAAGATCAGGTACATATCCTGGTGTTTGGTATATCATAAATATCCCAAATGCCATCCCAATTGCCCACATTGCTCCGATTAAAGTGTCCTCACGTTGATATGCTTTTTTGGATATAATCCCAAGTATAGAGCTAGAAAAAACACTGAAAATAATTGCAGTTAAAAGGGGATTATACCCTAAAAATAATCCCAGGCCTATCCCGCCGAATGCTGCGTGAGATATTCCGCCAGATATGAAGACTAGTCTTTTGACTACCACATAAGATCCTATTACTCCACAAGCAATTGCAGCAAAGATACCTGCCATGACTGCGTTCTGGAAAAATGCATATTGAAATACCATCAGTCTTCATGCTCCTTCAAAACTCTGTGCGGAATGCCATGCCCTATAAGTTCTATTGGGCATCCATATAACTTTTCAAATACTTTTGGAGGTATGTTTTTCTCTCCGTGATAATGAAGCGTTTTATTAATACAGCCAATTGTTTTAACATGTGACGATATGGCCCCAGTATCATGCGTAACTAGTATGATGGCCATTTTTTCAGATAGTCCGTGAAGGAAATCATAAAAATCAGTTTCTGCTTGAACATCGATATTAGAAGTGGGTTCGTCTAGAAGTAGAAGTTTAGGTTCTGTTGCTAGGGCTCTTGCAATTAGGACTCTTTGAAGCTGACCACCAGACAACTTTCCTATTTGGATATTACTAAGGTCTCCAATACCCATTATTTTCATGGCTTTGTCTGCAATTTTCTTGTCTTCTCCCGAATATCTTCTCAAGAAATCAGTATGCCCTATTCTGCCGCTAAGAATAACCTGCTCAACATTAATGGGAAAGTTTCGGTCAACTAGAGTATATTGCGGAACATAGCCAACGTATTTTCTACCTTCTTTTGGATTCTTGTCAAAAAGTGAAATGGTACCTTCCGTAGGATTCAGAAGCCCAAGAATAATTTTCAAAAGTGTTGATTTCCCCCCACCGTTTGGCCCAATAATTCCAAGAAAATCTTCTTCATAGACTGTAAGGTTGATATTTTCTAAAACTCTATGGTCTCCGTAGTCAAAAGATACGTGCTCTATTCTGATGATTTCATTTTTCATAGTATTACTGATTCTTTATTTTGTTTGCTGTGATTTTAAGATTTTCTATGTAGTTTTCTGCAAGAGGGTCAAGAACTTCAGTCTTTCCTCCTATCTCTTTTGTGATAATCTCTGCGGCCTTGCTACTAAATCCGGGAGAGACAAATACTGTCTTAATGTTTTCCTCCTTTGCTTCTTCTATTGTGTGTGAAAGAGATTGAAGAGTTGGCTCTTTTCCCCCAACTTCAATTGCAATTTGAGTAAGATTGTAATCCCTAGCAAAATAGCCCCAAGAAGGATGAAATATCATAAAAGACCTATTTGGAATATCAGTTAATTCATTAGCAATATATTGATCGGCTTCGTCAAGCTTCATTATATATTCGTCTCTATTCTTAAGGTAGTACTCCTTATTATCTGGATCAACTAAAATAAGGCCATCATAAATATTCTGTACCATTGTCTTTCCATTCTTTATTGAGTTCCATATGTGTGGATCTTTTCCATCTTCTTCCTCTGAGTGAAGTTCTTCACCCTCGTGAGCATGGAACCCAATACTAATTAACTCAATCCCTTTTGAGCTATCAATAACAATCATATTCTTATTAAGGTCTCTGATTTTGTCTATTGATTTGACTTCAAATTCAACTCCAGACCCCACCATTACGTAAATTCTTGCTTTTGCTAAATCTGTTAGTTGACTTGGAGTAAGATCGCGAGTGTGGGGAGAATCTCCAGGAGGGACTATTATGTTTACAGTAACTTTATCCCCGCCTACAGCTTCAATCATCTCTTTTTGAGATTGGATTGTAGCATATACAATTATTTTATCATTTTTATTGGCATCAGAGCCCTGCCCTATACAAAGGGGAGTAAGCACTAAAATACACAATATTATGGGTATAATTAGTTTATTCATTTCTATCACAATAATAGATTGTCTTAATAATATTTAAATCTTTCTATAATAAATATTATTAAAATAATTGAATATTTTTAATAAATATAAGAACAGAAAACCATTAAAAGAGTTAGCCACTGTCAGATTTGATGAACAAAAAATTGGGTTTTTCCTCACTTGCCTTTTACGAAGATCCATTGGAAAGCGCTCTTTCTTGGGGAGAAAATAATAACTTCAAACTTTTAGAGATAGTTGCAGAAAATAATCATGTGATTGATGAGGATTCATTATCAAAAGTTAAGGATCTTCTAACTTCATATAGTTTTGAATATACCGTTCATTCACCTTTTTCAGATATTAATATATCAAGTTTAAACAAGAGCATCAGAAAAGAGTCAATCAGGCAGGTGAAGTACTCAATATTTGCCATTAATGAAATAGGTGGAAAAGTTCTTACATTTCACCCCGGAAGACATTCGGCTGCCACAAGTAAGTCGAAAGAAAACACTAAGAAAATACTTTTTAATTCATTAAAAGAAATATCAGATTACAACAAAGATTACGGTGTCACTATAGCTCTAGAAAATATGCCAGATACTTTTATCACAACTATGAAGGTGTCTCAGGAAGTGTTGGAAGTTCTTGAGAATAAACAGCTATCAGAAATAAAACATACCATGGATGTAGGTCACCTTGAAACTAACAATGTAGATATAGGTGAATATATCCACGATCTAAGGAAGTTTCTCATACATATACACTTACATGATAACTTTGGGGAGTTTGATAACCACCTCCCACTTGGAGAAGGAAACATAAACTTTCCAAAAATATTCAAAGCGCTTAAAGATATCAACTATACCGGTAGGATAATACTTGAAATGACAAAAACTGAGGACATTATAAATAGCAGGAAATATTTGATTGAGAAGAATTATCTGTGAGTTAATAGCTATAGAACCTTACGCTCATCTTTGCCATTTTATTAAAAAACTCAAATTCATGCATTTTGCCTTTTGGTTCAATAAATAACTTGTCTAAGCCTGTCCAAAAACTGAACCATCCGCCTGGCTCAGTTATAATCAAAGGCAAGCTATACAAAAAATCTTTTTGGGTTAATAATAAAGAGGACGTTAGAGCCAATGAAAAACCTATGAAAATCCATTTTGCCCCTTCTCTTCTCAACTGCTTCAACTCTATTTGTTTTTCTTTCAACTGATTCTGGAAATATTCCTTCAATCTTTTTTTAATCATAGTTTCTTTAGTGGTCTTCCTCTTGTTTTTTGGAACTAGCAGTCTTAGCTCAAGTACGGGAGATTCAGTTTTTAACGTCCTAACAGCTCTTCTGCATTCGATCAGGAAATCATCAGAGAGTCCCCTTACTGAATAAGGCCTTGGATCAAAGTCTGAAAATAGATCATCGTATGAGTCAAGTATCAGGCTAATGTTTTTCTCACGTAAGATAATTTTTGTATCTTCGTTTGCTTCTATGTTTGAGTCTTTTTCCGTGAAAATCATCCCCTTATGCATAATGTAGAGGGTATACCTATTTAAATTTTAGTAAATTTTAGTTATATGGTGATATATGATAGAACAACAGGACAAAAAACACTGGTATGATGGAAGAACTTACAATTATTTGATAGATCCATCTACAGAAACTACGAGGGAGATTATTTCTAGCCTAATTGAAAATGATTCTAGAGTTATTGATATTGGATGTGGGACAGGATCTTTGGCCCTCTATCTTTCAAAAAAATGTAAGTATATAGTAGGAGTAGAACTTTCTAAGAAAATGGTAGAATATGCAAATTCAATGAAACAAGAAAAAGACATCTCCAACGTCCATTTTTTACATGGAACTGCAGAAAATATCTCAGGTTTGACAAATGAAAGATTTGATTATGCAATTTATTCTCTGTCCCTCCATGAAATGAAATCTGAAACTAGAGCCAAGACTTTAGATGAAATAAAAAAAATTACAAATAATATTATCATCTACGATTATGATGAAAAAAATAATACTTCTTTTCAAAGTATATTAAATTCTATAATCGAATTTGTTGCTGGAAAAGATCATTATAAAAATTACAAATCATTTCTAAAAGAAAACGGTGTTTTCGGATTATTAGAAAAACATGAATATAAGGTTCAGAAAATTATCTTTGATAAAGGCTCTTATGTTGCAGTAAAAGCAAGATGGAAATAAACTTAAAAAAGAAGGCATATTATAAAAGTATAAAGAATATTTTAGGGAGATTTAGATGTATAAAGTTGTGCTACTGAGACATGGAGAAAGCACTTGGAACAAGGAAAACAGATTCACCGGTTGGACAGATGTTGACCTTTCTGAAAAAGGGATAGATGAAGCTAAAAAAGCAGGAAAAGTTCTACTTGAGTCAGGTTATGACTTTGATATAGCTTATACTTCAGTTCTAAAGAGGGCCATACGGACATTGTGGTTGACATTAGACGGAATGGACCTTATGTGGATTCCTGTAATAAACTCCTGGAGATTAAATGAGAGGCACTATGGGGCACTTCAAGGGCTAAACAAATCAGAAATGGCTGAAAAATATGGTGAAAAGCAGGTATTAATCTGGAGAAGGAGCTATGATATCCGCCCACCAGCCCTAGAAAAAGACGATAACAGATATCCAGGCTTTGATCCTCGTTATAAAGATTTAGCTATGGATCAGCTTCCACAGAGTGAATGTCTAAAAGATACAGTTGAAAGATTTCTACCATACTGGCATGATACAATAGCACCAACAATAAAGAGTGGTAAAAAGGTGCTAATTGCAGCACATGGCAACAGTCTTAGGGCACTTGTTAAGTACCTAGATGACATACCCGAAGAAGAAATAGTAAGTCTAAACATACCTACAGGAATCCCTTTAGTCTACGAGCTCGATAAGGATCTTAAACCAATAAAACATTATTATCTAGGAGACGCTCAAGAGATTGAAAAGGCTATAAAATCAGTTGCTAATCAAGGAAAGGCAAAAAATAATCCATACAAAGATTTATAAATACATTTATGATTAAAATTTTTGGTACTATGAGTTTAGAGCCATCCAATACAACCAAAGTAGTCAAAAAAGACTCTTTTCTTAGATTTTGGTGGTGGCGATACTAAGCGGCCTACCTTTAGGTTTTCGCTTACTCATAGGAATTTTAGTATAAATTAGACATCTAGACTTTTTAGAAGTCTTATTTTATTTAGATAAACTATATCTTAGATTTTTAATAAAATATTAAAGGAGGATAAACATGGAAAAAACCAAAATATTTTTGGATGAAAACGAAATGCCAAAAAGATGGTATAACATACAGGCAGATCTCCCAAAGCCCCTGCCGCCAGTATACAGCCCTCAAACATTGAAAAGGGCCACATTGGAAGAACTTTCGGTAATCTTTCCAATGGAAATAATAAAACAGGAAGTATCTCAAGAAAGATGGATTGATATTCCACAAGACATACGTGATATTTATGCAGTATGGAGACCTTCTCCACTCTACAGGGCTTTAAGACTTGAGAAGGCACTAAAAACACCTGCAAAAATTTACTTCAAATGGGAAGGTGTATCACCTGCGGGAAGTCATAAGCCAAACACAGCAGTGCCCCAAGCATACTACAACATGAAAGAAGGTACACAAACAATAACAACTGAAACTGGTGCAGGTCAGTGGGGATCTGCATTAAGCTACGCAACGAGTTTATTTGACATAACTTGCAGAGTTTACATGGTAAGGGTAAGTTACGAGCAGAAACCTTACAGA
>LNGC01000025.1 GCA_001587715.1 Candidatus Methanofastidiosum methylothiophilum
CTTCATTATGTTTCCCTTGTGGACTACTGTTACAGATTTTCTATTGTTTTCAAGGGCATAATCAAATGCTTTCTTGACAATTCTTTTCGTTCCAAACTCTGAAATTGGCTTTATTCCGATACTGGAATTCTTCCTTATTTTTACTTCAAACTGTGTTTCAAGATAGGAAATAATTTTATTTGCCTCATCAGATCCGGCCTGCCATTCGATGCCTGAGTAAACATCTTCGGTATTTTCCCTAAAAACAATCATGTCGACATATTCTGGATGCTTCACTGGGGAAGGGATGCCAGTGTAATAACTTACAGGCCTAATGCATGCATAGAGATCTAGCACTTGTCTTAGTGTAACATTGATACTCCTTATTCCTCCGCCAACGGGAGTTGTCAATGGCCCTTTAATACCAACTATACATTCTTTTATCTTGTCAACAGTTTCTTCAGGGAGCCAACTTTTTGTTTTATTGAAAGCCTTTTCTCCGGCTAAAACTTCGGTCCAGTAAATCTTTCTTTTACTTCCATATGCCTTATGAATAGCAGCATCAATAATCTTTTGTGTTGCCTTCCATATGTCAGGCCCTATTCCATCCCCCTCGATGAAAGGAATAATTGGATAATCGGGAACATCAATCTTCCCTGATCTTATTGTGATTAAATCTCCGCTCATTTTATCTCCTCATTTTATTATATACGTAATTTAAGGCCCCTCCGGCCTTCAAAAGTTCTAAATCTCTGCCTAGAAGATTTTTATTGAGCTTGTAGCTCTCTTTCTTAGTAGTATTGTTACATATTATATTACTAAAATCGCCTATCTCAATTACTAGCTCATCGCCAAAGTCAATTCTGTCATAATCCTTTTCATCGGAAAATGTTAATGGAACTATTCCGAAGTTAACTAGATTTGCATGGTGGATCCTTGCAAAACTTTTAGCAATTACGGCTTTAACACCTAAGAACATTGGAGCTATTGCCGCATGCTCCCTTGATGATCCTTGGCCATAATTTGACCCCCCAATAATGAATCCTCCACCTTTGGCTTTAGCCCTTGAAGGGAAGTCTTTGTCTATCCTCTCAAAAGTATATTCAGAAATTTTTGGAATATTTGATCTAAGTGGCAATATCTTTGCCCCAGCAGGCATTATATCATCAGTTGTGATATTGTCCCCTGTTTTTAATAGAACAGAACCGCTCAAAGGATCTTTTAGGCTTTCGTTTCTTGGCACAGGCTTTATGTTAGGCCCTCTAATTACCTCAACATCTTTTCCGCTTTCAGTTGGAAAAATGAACATATTATCATTTATCTCGAATTTTTCTGGCATCTCTACCTTTGGATATTTACCTAATTTTCTTGGATCGGTGATAACTCCGTAAAGAGCAGCTGCAACTGCAACTTCAGGGCTTACTAAATAGATATCTGCATCCTTTGTACCACTTCTGCCCTTGAAATTCCTATTGAATGTTCTAAGGGATGTGCCTTCAGAAGTTGGTGCCTGGCCCATTCCAATACATGGACCGCATGTGCACTCTAAAATTCTTCCTCCGGCATCAACAATGTTCTTCAGATGCCCATCCTTAACGATCATAGACAAAACTTGTTTAGATCCAGGAGAAACTACAAGGCTCACATTGGGGTGAACTGTCTTTCCTTTAAGGACTTCAGAAACTAGAGCTAAATCTTTGTATGATGAATTAGTACAACTTCCAATCGCAACTTGGGATACTTTTGTTCCTTCAATCTCACTTATTTTGACAACATTATCAGGCATATGGGGTTTTGCTATCATTGGCTCTAATTTGTCTAAATCAATTGAAATTGTATCGGAATATTCTGCACCTTTATCAGCTTCAATCCTTTGCCATTGATTTCCCCTGCCCTCTGATTTCATGAACTTTTTTGTGATTTTGTCGCTTGGGAATACAGAAGTTGTTGCCCCAAGTTCAGTCCCCATGTTTGTAATTGTTGCCCTTTCAGGAACAGATAGGCCCTCAATGCCTTTTCCAGTGAATTCAAATATTTTATTAACTCCACCCTTAACGGATAATCTTCTCAATAATTCCAGTATTACATCTTTTGCTGAAGTCCATTCAGAAAGCTGTCCATCTAGACAAACTTCTACGATATTTGGCATTTTCAGATAAAATGGCTCTCCTGCCATTGCAAGTGCGACGTCAAGCCCCCCTGCGCCCATAGAGATCATTCCGATGCCACCGCCTGTTGGTGTGTGACTATCAGAACCCAGAAGGGTCTTCCCAGGGATGCCAAATCTCTCAAGGTGTAGCTGGTGGCATATACCGTTCCCAGGTCTTGAGAACACTAGCCCATATTTTTTTGCAACGCTCTGCAGATAAACATGGTCATCTGCATTTTCAAATGAAGTCTGTAATGTATTGTGATCAACATAACTTACCGATAGCTCAGTTTTTACATTTGACACCCCCATCGCTTCAAACTGCAAGTAAGCAAGTGTACCTGTTGCGTCCTGTGTCAGAGTCTGGTCAATTCTAATCCCAATAAGACTTTGACTTTGCATCTCGCCCTCAACTAGGTGAGAGGATATAATCTTTTCAGAAACATTATATGTCATATAACCACCAATTGTTCACTATAAGCTCTTTTCTTTGGTATATTGATTAAGTTTTTAAGTTTAGTGGATACATTAAGGCAGATTATTATAATAAATGAAACATTTGATTGAAGATATTTACCCTAGCTCTATTGTTTCTATATCTTCTACTTTCTTATCTTCATAGCTAACTATTGAAAGCTTTTTAATTTTACCGTGAATCTCGAAGTTCTTTTCGTTTAATTCATCAACAAGCTTCTTACATTCATTTGCATTGATAGAATTCCCGACACCCAGATGCGGGATAAACTGAATAGCAAGGAAAAGTTCATCTTTAAGTTTACCTGAATACAATTTATCGTGCATTTTAGCCATATTGCTAAATCCTTCATCAGGAACTAAAAATACATGCCAGTAGTCATTGAATGAGTCTTTATTTAATACGGCACTTCTAAGGCAGAAGTCAATCTCCTTTAGCCCTTTAGATTTTTCCTTTATTTCAGAAATGAGTTCCTTTTTTTTCAGAGTTAATACTGGAAATACAAAGGTGAAATGGGGTTTTACAGAATCATAGTAAAGGACATCATATTTATTTCTCAAATCTTGGATCCAATCATGGTCCTTCTTTTTTAATTCTGGATATGCAATTACTAAAAGTGACATAGTTACTCTTCAATTTTAGATAATAAAAATATATCGATTAACTATCCAAAAACTATTTATAGACTGAAATCCTATTAAAATGGGATTATTATGTCTGAAGTTGCAAAAGTAATTGAGGTTGTTGGGAAATCTGAGATAAGCTGGGAAGATGCCATATCCAAGGCAGTCTTTGTTGCGTCAAAGACCGTACATAACATAAAGGGCGTTGAAGTTGAAAAGATGACAGGCAAAGTAACAGATGGCAAGATAACTAAATACAAAGCCACTGTTAAATTGATATTTGTTGTTGAATAAATTAAATATTTTTATTTTTATTTAAGTTTATGATATGCCAAAATCTATTGTAAGCATCACTTTTTGTATTGGATAACTCTTTTAGAACTGCAGTTGCCCCACTTGCAAATTTTGATGGATTCTCTTTAAATAAAGCTACTATTTGCGAGATGTCAATCTCTTCATATGATAGCTCTTCATTTGTTCCATCTTCATTTTCATCTGAGACAATTATTGTTGAATCTATAGGTATGAACAAAATATATCCGGTCATATATCCGACATTTATGGATCCTGGATCATCAAAACCAGTTAGAAGTTCACCGACTTTTGTGAATCTTATTAAATCTCTAGAAGAAAAAACATACGGCCTTCCATCATTTGAAACGGCTATTTCTTCCCTAGTCTCCCTTAAAGCTGTTTTATCGTTTGCAAGTTCAAGCGCCTTTGGATTGTCTGATAAAAGGACAGGTTCATAGATTACATGACCACCATTGAAATCATAATTAGAAGGATCTATTTTTCTCTTTTTAGATCTCTTTTGGAGGATAGTTTTTTCTGTACCCCGGATAACTGGAACAATATTCACAGATATGTGGGGAATTCTAAAACTGCTGTGGGCTATATCTCTTCTGACAAATCCACATACAGATAATCTATCTTCTTCTTTTATTACAAAAGGCAAATATTCTTTGTTCTCAGACATATTCTAACCTATTTATTAAATCAATCTCTCCATATTTTGCCCTATACTTGACCACAGCTAGGGGGGCCCCTAAAAGCAATCTTCTAGCGGTGTTATAGACACTTGGCATCTTATCAGGAGTAATATTGGCCATTATATCTATAAGAACTTTGACTAGCTCTAAATGGTACTTTTCTTCCATGTCATCTATATTTCCAAATACCTTTATTGCGTTGACGGCTGTGTATTCATTTATTTTAGAAAGTTTTATGATGGTGTCTTTTAAGAATGCTCTTCCTTCTTCAGTTTCTAATGACTTCTTCCTGTTGTGTGCAAATTGAACATAAAGAGCTCTTTGATCATTTGATTGTTCTATCCTAAATGAATTAGAGCCCTCAATTCTTTTTATAATTTTTAGAGTATCTTCACTGCTGTTTGATGCAATAATTGCAAGAAAAGACTCCCAGCTTACTAAGTTCTTTTTCGATCTCTCTTCGACTGATTTTAGTACTTCGATTTTATCTTTTGCCGTACTATTGAGATATAAAGAAAAAGCTGTTAATTTATCTGTTGCAGAGTCTGATCCCTCAAGTTGATCTTTTATAATCCGATGAATATCTTCAGCCTCTATAGTCGCCAACAAAGATAAAGCAACATTTTTTACTTGTCTCCTTTTTATTTCAAGGCTCTTAGTTTCAATATATGTTTTGCCTGAGCAAGGAGTATTATATTTTTTGTATAAATCTACGAGTTCTTTCTTGTATTTTCTTGCAATTGCTTCCATTATCTTCTTTCTAACATCATACATCTTTGTATAGTGATGTGCAAATTTTCTGTCGTCTACTGATTCAAATATTGTAAGAAATTGTCCACCTGCTTTCTCCATTAATGCTTCATCTGAGATTAGCTCAAAGTATATATCGATTATTTCTTCAATTGGCTTAAGTTCCAAATTCCCTAAAAGTCTCATTTTTTCCATGTCAAGAAGTTTATAAAAAGCGACATATTTGGCTATTAGATTTTTGTCTTTTCTAATCTGGTAGATTATTCTATCTATAGGGATTTCATAATTAATTTTTCCATAGAAAGAGTAATCCCTGTTCAAGGAAAGGAAGTGAGATTCTAATATATTTTCAAATTCTATGCTACTATCGGGGCTATCAATTATTTTAATAGTCTCAACGATATCATTGCCTTTTTGATCTACAACGGCAATTTTCAATGGGAAAGTCCAGTATGCCCCTTCTTTTGGTGGTAACTGTTTTAATTTAAAAGTCAAATTTTTCATTTTATTGTCATATCTAGACGTAATTTCAACTGTTGGAAATCCTGTTTGTTTTAACCACTGCTTAGATATTTTAGATAAATTCATGCCAGAAACTTCTTCCATTGCTTTAATCCAATCTTCTGTTGTTGCATTTCCATGACTGAATCGCCTGTGATACAAATCTAGGCCCTTGGCGAACTTTTCTTTGCCCATAAAAGTTTCAATCATTTTTACAAATTCGGGAGCCTTGACATAAGTAACTCCCGTAATAAGCTCGTTTGGATCATTAAATCCATCTGGTAATATTGGCATTACTGAAGATCCTTGATCTGATGCAAATGTTCCACTGCTTGGGGACAACAATGTCAATACAGTTTTTAGTCTTCCATAATCTTTCCCAAAAAGGAATTCATGATACTGTTTTTCTATAATCACAGTGACTGCTTCGTTTAACCATATTTGGAATGGGTCCTTTCCTGTAACTTCTGAGCCATTTAGATTATGATAGTATTCATGTACTTTGACAGAAGCCATATATTCAAAACCATTATCAGTCATATCATCAAATGGCATAATCCTATTTGTGCTAATTGTTGTATTCCCAACATTTTCCATTCCACCGAAATCAGAATTTTGCATTCCAATTTCACGGTATACTGTACCTGTGTACTTATAGCCCGGGACAATTTTTTTATCTAAATCAAACAATTTTTTTCTTATTGAGATAAGTTTTTCATTATTAGCTTCAATCTTGTATTTTTCTCTTTCTTCGATAAGCGACATCATTTCATTTCTAATATTAACTTGGCCATATTGATTTGGCCCTGTAAAAATATATACCCAGATAACGCAATTGTGTAAAACATCCAAAGCCTTTTCTGCTATTTCTTTTTTTGAGTTTGGTGGTACAAGTAATTCTAGCATAAACTTATGCCCATCCGGGTATTCAACTTCTCTCTTAAAAGTTGAATAAGTCCCAACTCCCAAAAAGAATAAGTATGGTGCCATTGGAGTTATAATATTCTCATATTTTATCCTGTCTCTTCCTCCACCCACAGAATGTCTTTCTTCGGAAATGTCACCATTCGTTATTATGTTAGTATATCTCTCATCAGCAATAATTGTAGTTGTGTATGTGCATTTTGCCATCATATCGTCAAAACATGGAACAAGTCTTTGGAATCCCCACTGTTGACATTGTGTAATCTGTTGTGGTGGCGCACCTTTAGGTGTTTCATCATAATACAATCCTTCCAATATATTTTTAGTTGGTCTGCAAATGGTTTCAGAATTAACTATTAACTCAGTTTCAGGCGGAACTGGAATATCGAACTTAATAACAATTATATTTTCATCAATATTGTATTCGTATTCTGTTTCGTAGTTTTCTACAAATATGGAGATGATTTCAAGATTTTTTGCATTCAATTCAATCTTAGATAAAGGAGAATTTAAAGATTTAATTTTAAGTTTTGATTTTACATTTGTGTAGGTATCATAGACATCAAAGATTAAATCCATATGAATAACTTTTACTGAAAGATCTTTGAAATCCTCAGGATAATATTTGAAAAGCCTTTTCATGTAAACACCTTTTCTTACCAAAGAGTATACATTATGCTAAATCTAAGCATTCTTTGATTTTTTCTTATTTGAATTAGCAACAGATTTTTTCTTTTTTGTTTTCTTCTCTTCTATTATAAGAGGTTTTAATCCACCTTTTTGTATGATAAAGTTTACCCAGTTTGTGTAATGATCTGATCCTTTTATTTTCCGGATTCTTATTTGTTTTAGAAGTATGTCTGAAGCCATATAAGTTGGGTCATATCTCAAATCAATTATGCCATCTACGATATAATCAAATACATCGGCAAATCCCTCAAATGCCTTGAGGCCATAATGAAGTGTTGAAAAGAATAGTACGTTCCTTTCTTTTGTTCCTCTTGCTCTCCAATTTTTCACAGAGTCTACAACTTGAGATGGGTCGGATAGGGTCATAAATTCTGTGAGAGAGTCAATCAAAACTATTCCTTTGCCATTCATATTAAGTTCGTCCATTAAACTTACGAGTTTATCGGTGAAATTGGGCAAGTCATCTGGCTCTCTCAAGACAGTAATACATTTGTCATCATAGTCTGCTTTCATCCTAAAAGAATAACAATCTAAAAATCTTAAAAGCCCTTTTTCACAAAAAGTCGTTATGTCCCATCCTAGACCAGCAATATCTGAAAAAACTGAAGCCGGTGAATTATCAAGTGCGACATATATTACAGGTTCTCCTCTCTTGAGAAATTTATAACATAACTCTGCCAATATAGCAGATTTACCCGTTCCCCCTTCACCAAGCAGTACAATAAATGAATCCCTTGGGAGCCCATCAATTATTAAATCATCTAAAAGCTCTATATCGGTTTTAATATTTTGACGTTCTTTGAAACCTTTCATAAATCTTACTAACTCTTAAACTATAAAAGAGTAATTATTTTGATATTCCTCTATTATTCGAAGATAGCTTTAAGAAACTAAACATATAATTAATATCAATGAAACGAGCTAGGATTTATGTCTCGGGATTAGTACAAGGAGTATTTTATCGTGCTAATGCTCAGAAGGAAGCCCAAAGGTTAAAAGTAACAGGTTATATCAAAAATCTTTCTGATGGTAGGGTAGAGGCAGTAATTGAGGGAGAAGATCTTTGCGTTAATAAGATGATTCAGTGGTGTGAAGTTGGCCCAAAATATGCAAGGGTCGACAAAGTTGAAGTAATAAGCGAACAATACAAAGGTGAATTCAAAGATTTTTTAATTAAATGATCATTGGCATTTAGTATCTTTACCCAGGTGGTATCCTTCAAACTCAATTAATACTTCAAATCCTGTATATCCTCTGCAGTACATTTTATCCAGTGCAGAATGGAGCTTAAATGATGCATAATCACCTGTACAATGAAATCCAAATAGAGTTATGCCATATTTTTTAAGATATTCTATTGTGAGGGAAAGTCTATTATCATCTGCTGCAACAAGATGGGTTCCACCAAGGACCAAGAATACATCGTCTCCGATAAGGTCTTTTGAGTGTTCAATTGTATTAAGTAGCCCAGAATGATTACACCCCAATACCACAACACCTCCCACTTGTGTCTTTATCACTAACGCCTGATCGTCAATTATCTCATCGTGATGATATTTTGAGCCTACTTTTTTTTGAAATGTAGTTGATACTTTTTCAAAATCAAAAGTTTTTTCAATTTCCCCTGTAGTAATAATATTCTTAGATAACTCAATACTTTCTTTTGAGAGAGATATATAGGGTAAATCTTTTTTCTTAAAAGGAGCCCCAATATACTTTGGCTCAGTGGCGGTTTTTTTGTATTTCTCATCAAAAATCGAAGGGTGAGCAATTATTTCTGCTTTAGAATATTTCATGAGATCCATTAGACCACCTGTATGGTCATAATGTCCATGGCTTATGAATATTTTAGATATATCTTCTTTTTTTACACCTAAGATATTTAAATTATGATTAAGAACTTCAAAAGATTGCCCAGTGTCAAAAAGAATTTTCTCTTTATTCTCAATTAAAAAACTAAGTCCGTGCTCCCCCCAAAATTTAGAGGAGAGCTTTACATTATTATCTACAACACACTTTATTTTAGCATGCATTACAATCCTTCCAGGATATTGAATATTCCTCCAAGGTCTATTTCATATTCTTCTATTTTACCTTCATCGCATAGTTTTGATATTTGTGGATCTATTGGTATTGTTCCTACAGTTGGAACTCCCATTTTATTATCATCTCCATTCCCAAATACTTTGATTTTAGTTCCACAATCTGGGCAAGTTGCATATGACATATTCTCTACTACGCCTAGGATTCTAACATTTAGTTCTTGTGCCATTGATATAGCTTTTTTAACAATTGTAGCTGCAAGAGTCTGAGGAGATGTTACCACTAAAAAACCATCTAATTTGATACTCTGCATTAAAGTCAGCTGCACGTCACTTGTCCCCGGGGGGAGGTCAAATAGTAAATAATCAAGTTCATCCCAAACTATATCTGCAAGAAATTGGGATACTGCACCACTGATCATAGGGCCCCTCCATATAACTGCATCTTCATTTTTAGGCAAAAGTAGGCTCATAGACATAATTTTGATTCCGCTTTCAGTTAGTACAGGCATTATGCCAGAGGTCCCACCTATTGGCTTTTCATTTGTACCGAACATCATTGGTATACTAGGCCCAGTTATATCGAGGTCTAGTATCCCTACTGTTTTTCCCTGTTTGGCTAGATAAGATGCAATTAAAGAAGTAACAACGGATTTTCCAACTCCGCCCTTGCCACTGCCGATAGCTATCTTTTTATCAATCTTTGACATTCTTTCTTCAATGTTCATCTTTTGAACTTTCAATTGCTCTTGAAGGTTAGACACCATTTATATCACAATAGAATATTTATTCAACGCTATTTAAAACTTTTTAGATATACCTAAAATGAGCCATATTGTAAATATCAACCCATATTTACATTAAATACAAACGTTTATAAAGAAATTTGCTGCTTATTTATATAGTATGAACAAATCAATAACTGGTCTTTTAATATTATTAATATTATTTTCTACTTTTGGAACCTTTATTGGTGCCCAAGAAGAGGACACAAAAAGTTTAATGCCTGAAGTCTCATTAGATTACCCAACTGAAGCAACTCCAAATCAAGAAATTAAAGTCACAGTAAAGGTAAAAAATACTGTAAATGATGTAATGTGGGATACACTTGCTTATATAGATGAAGATTCAATGACTAAAGAAGCAAAAGCTGCTTTCCAAATTGTTGAAGGTAAGAAATTATTCCCCGTGAGGATGGACCCAGAACAAGAACATTCTGTCATACTAACAGTGAAGATTACAACAAAAGCATTGAGCGGAGAGTACTTAGTTCCAGTAGTTGTAGCAACTGGAATAGGTGGATGTAGGGAAGGTTGTGAACCATCCCTGTTGACTGTCTTTTCTACTATTAAAATCAAAAGAAATGACCCACTGATAACTCTAGAGTTCGATAGATATCAGATAGATATTGAACAAGGAGTTTGTGAAGTTGAGTTAGTAGTGCCTTATTTGCCAAATATTCCGTTTAGAATCACTAACATAAACAATACCGAATCTGCATATAATCTTAGGATGACTGTTGTTCAAGACACTCCAATGGTTAAAGGAATAATTGACCCCCCAGTAAATCAAAGTGTACTCCAGCCTGGTGGACAGATAACGGGATCACTATACATCCGAGCATCGTACGAGGCCCCTATTGGTAATCAAGTGATTAGGGTAAGACTTGCATATGCAGATAAGTATGGTGCGGACTATGATCTATTCAGAGAAATTAATGTTACAGTTAAGAATGTAGGTAAAAACTATTATGATCAAGGCAAATTATATTACGATTCATGTGATTATGAGAATGCAAAAATATCTTTAGATCAAGCCAAAGTGATTTATCAAGAGAACAATAACATATTAGTTGTACAAGAAATAGACAAGCTAATAAAAAGAATGGAAGCAAATGATAAATTTATGCAGGGGCAAAATAGATTCTTTTCTGGAGATCTAAAGAATGCAATAACTTACTATTCCGAAGCAAAAACACTTTATACTGAGATTAATGATTGCCAAGCAGTTCAATTGTGTGAAGATGCTATGAAAGCAGCCAATAGGCCTTTAGGAGGGATTCTTGGTGGAGTATCAGGTTCTGGTGGAGAGAGTATATCTACATTTTCTATTCACACAATCATAGAAATTGTTCTTGCGATAATTGTTGCAATATTGTTAATTATCCTAATTAGAGGAAAGGGTGGAAGTGGAGGTAGAAAACTTAACCTAAAAGGGAAAATTACTAGACCTTCGCAACAAAGCACAAGACCATCTCAACAACCTTTGTCAAGACCATCTGCAACAGAACCAATTAGACCTCTAAAAAAATTCTAATTTTTTTAGTATATTACTTTATTTAAAGGATATTCTATTATACCTTCTGCACCTGCACTTTTTAGTTTTGGTATTAGTTCTCTAATTATTTTTTCATCAACAATTGTTTCAACTGCGACCCATCCGTCGGAGCTTAAATTAGATACAGTAGGTTTTCTCAAAGCAGGCAAAACAGAAATTACTTCATCAAGATTTGCTTTTTGTACATTCATTTTTACACCGACCATTGATTCAGCTGCCAATGCGCCTTTTAGGAGCATAAAAAGATCCTCAGTTTTTTTCCTTTTCCAACTGCTTTTCCAAGATTCTTTGTTGCTTATTAGAACTGTTGTGGATTCTAAAATAGTATCTAGGACTTTAAGATTATGAGCTTTAAGTGATGATCCAGTCTCTGTAAGCTCTACTATTGCATCTACAAGTTCCGGAACTTTAACTTCTGTTGCACCCCAAGAAAATTCAACAGCTGCGTCTATTCCTTTCTGCCCCAAGTACTTCTTTGTAATATTGACTACTTCAGTTGCAATTCTCTTCCCATTTAAGTCTTGGGGAGTTTTTATCTTTGATGATTCAGAAACGGCTAAAACCCACCTTACAGGTTTTAATCCTTGTTTTGCATAAACAAGTTTTCCTACATTTACAATATCTGCATTGTTTTCAATTACCCAGTCCATTCCTGTTAAACCGATGTCTATTATTCCTTTCTCTACATATCGAGGTATCTCTTGTGCCCTAATCAACAAGCATTCGATATTAGTATCATCAATTGATGGTTTATATGATCTTGACGAAATATTAATAGAATATCCTGCTTTTTTAAACATGTTGAGAGTAGAGTCTTGTAAGCTACCCTTGGGTAATCCAATTTTTAGCATCATTTTAATCACTTTTAGTTATAAAACTCGTCTTGAAAAACTGTTTATATATTTTATGCACTAATCTCTAGAATTTATTAGAATATATTTACAAAAGAGATAAATAAAAAGAAATCTAAAAATAATCATGCCATATGAAAAACATTTAGAAGGGGAACAGGCAATAAATTTCTGTTTAAATGATAAAAAACAGGATAAGATTTGCTTAAATAATTTTAGAGGTAAATGGAAGGTGATTTTCTTTTTTGATAAAAATAGCCTTGAATCTCCCAATTCAGACATAATTTATTACTCAAAAGTTAGAGACGAGTTTAAAGATTTAAATGCAGAGTTAATTGGTATTGGCCCTGTATCTGAAAAAGAAATTGATAAATTCTGTGCCGAGCATGATATTAATATTATTTTACTAAGTGATGTAGATTATAAGATATCAGGAGAATACGGAGTAATCCTCTTTGATAAAGAGAAAAAAAAGAAAATACTTCCTATGACGTTTCTAATCAACAAGGACGATGTGATATCGAGAGTATGGAACAGAGAAAAGATGTATTATAGGTTTTCTGGATATGGCGGTAATGCCATAGATCTTTGGGAACAAGGTAAAATGTGGGCCCATATATCGATAGTAACCGATTACATAGAGTTCTTCGATAAAAAGAAGAATTAATATTATGACAATTTGATTTTTTCTAATATTTTAGTATTCAATAAATTATTCGATACTATAATTCCTTTAGAAGACTTAGAAATTTTGTTTCCGGAAAAATCAATAGCAGTTCCCCCTGCTTCTTCACACATTAATGTACCGGCAATTGCATCATAATACTTTATTTTATTTTTAATAAAAATGTCATATCTACCTTCTGCAACAAATGCAAGATTAATAGATGTAGATTGAATTAAACGAATCCCTAAGACTTCCTTCGATAATGATAGCATCGTCTTAAAAAATTCATCATGAAAATTTCTGTCTTTTGTTAAATCGGTTACTATTAATGAATCTTTGAGATAAATATTCTTGGAAATAGAGATTTTTTTGTAATTAAGAAACGCGCCCTTACCTTTCTCTGCGTGATAAAAGTCTTCTGTTATCGGATTATATATTACGGAAATAATAGGATCCTCATTCCTTAACAAAGCTATAGAAACGGAAAATAGTGGAATACACCTAGAATAGTTTATTGTCCCATCTAGTGCATCGACAAGCCATTTATACTCCGCCTCATCTTTTCCAGAAAACCCGCATTCTTCACATAAAAATGAATGATCTGGAAATTTTTGGCTTATTATCTCAATGGCTTTTTTTTCAGATTCAAAATCGGCGTCTGTTACTAGGTCAAAATCTCCTTTTTTATAAATCCCACAATCATTTCTATAGTATTTTTTGAGAATCTCTCCAGATGCTCTTGCAGCATTAAAAGCAGTTTGAAGCATAGATTCAACCTTTAATCAGTTTTACATACACGTTTCTTGATCTTGGGCCGTCGAATTCCATGAAAAAGATGCCTTGCCATTCTCCAAGTACAAGTTTTTCATTTTCAATTATTATAGTTTTTGAAGGGCCTATCATAGAACATTTTATATGGGCATCTGAATTCCCTTCAAGATGCTTATAGTTCCTGTTATGTGGAACTAATTCTGAAAGAAATGTATTTATATCTTCTACAACTGAAGGATCATAACTCTCATTAATCATTATGCCTGAAGTAGTATGAGGAGAATAAATAACACATAATCCGGAAGAGAAATTTGATTTTGAAATAATCTCTTTTACCTTTTTTGTTATATCAATTGCTTCTACCATCTTATTTGTTCTTAAGTTTATGATCTGATTCAATTTATCCTCTCATCCTAATTTTAACAACTTTGCCCCTATTTAGCTTTTTCATCATGTCCCCAGAAACTATCGCCTCACCCACCCCAATACATTTATTGTTTTTTTGGACTATGACATCATCACCGGGCCTAATATTCTCAGAATTACTTATGACACCTTTAGAAAAGATATCCCCCCTTAAATCAAAATCAATATTTACCCATAATGAATTTTTTATTATTTCACCACCTGTAATGTTAACTTTAATTTTATTCTGAAATATACCTATAATCTTTTTGTTATACATTAAATCAGTAGATTTTCTTCTTTCTAGATAATTGAGAGGCAGATCAAATTCTTTTTTGAATTGAAATGAAAACATTTTTTGTGCTTTAGTTTCATATTCTTTAAGAGGTTCTTTATCCCAAAGAGTTCTATTGGCATCAAGAATACTCTTTAATTCATCTAGAGATCCACGAGTATACAATATTGTAAAAGGTAGTTTTTCAAGTGCCTTTAAATAAGGGCTATTCTCCCCAAAATGGGCAATTATGACTGGATTATTAGATTTTATTAATAATGAACAGAGTAATCCAGAAAGAGAATCCAACTCTTCTTGATTCCAGTGCCCAGTAACAGGTATATCGTAGTCTGCATAGTCTTCAAGTTCTCTAGGAACGACACCTAACGGTGAGGTAAGAATTAACTGGGATAAATTAGGATACTTATCTTTTAGAATATCCCTCAGAAATGATATAATTTTTGTATGGGATTTTGATACCCGATAAGGTTTTCTTGCACTGCATGGGAGTAATAATATTATGTTTGTTGGGGGGGTATAATATTGTTCTACTTCTTTTCTCCACCTCACAACCTGAGGCCTATCTAAAGAAATATCGTCTATATAATAAGACCTCTTAAATTCCCTCCTTAAATGAACTTCGAAAGAATTGTAGAACTCTTTGTAAAGTATTCTCAATAGTCTTCTAGAATTAACTGACCCGTTGGAATACATTTCTACTAATTCTGGCAAAGGATTAGAAATATATTCTTTAATAAATTTTTCATTATTCTCTTCGGCTAAGAATAAGTCAAATCCTATGAAGAGAAATATTGGAATTTCATAATTTGTTGAATCGATGAAAAAAATTGAAGATGGGTATTTATCTTTTAATCTAAAGTAAAAATCAAGAAGAATTCTCTCATCAGCTATTCTTTTGAAAAAATAAATAGATTTCTTAGGTATTGATTCAAAAAGTTCCTCATTTAATTCTTTATACTTTGACAGATAAATAGGAAGGCAGTCACCCTCTTCTTCTTTGATTATTGATATATTCAAATTAGATAATCTCTTTGCTTCTTTTATTGTTAAGTCAAAGGGTATTTGGACAAGTGGAACTGTAGAAAGATCATAATTGCTTCTTTTATAATTATCAGCAACAAGATAAGATAGAGGTTTTTCAATTGTTATACTGCCAAATTGGAAATAGTCCTTATTATTTTGAAGGATATATGGAGTAGACTCTATGCGATCATCTAGATTAACTTTACCTAGCCTATGCCCATCTTCATAGAGTATCTCAAAAGATAAATTATTTTCCAATGACATCATCTACAATCTCTTTCGCATACCCAATATATTTTTCAGGATTTAATGCATCATTTATTTCAGATTCGGACAATAGATCTGTTATCTTATTATCCTTCTTTACATTATCAATGAATCTTCCTTCGTTCATGGATACTACTCTCATTGTTTCATGTGCATCCTGTCTTCCCATCCCTTTCTCAACTAATTTTAGCATTAAAACTTCTGCCAAGTTTGAATATCCCGTAAGTTCTAAATTCTTTTTTACATTAGACTCATAGAATACTAAACTAGACAAAACCTTGATAGTTCCTTTAAGCATCTCATCCAATAGTATAAATGATTCAGGATGAATTACTCTCTCGCATGATGAGTTTGTAAGATCTCTTTCATGCCATAAAGGATTATTAAGTATTGCAGGAAATACATTAGAGTATAATACTCTTGCAAGACCACATATTTTTTCACATGTTACTGGATTTTTTTTGTTTGGCATAGTTGAAGAACCAACTTGTTTTTTGCCAAATCCTTCGGCAATTTCCATTATTTCTGTTCTTTGAAGATTTCTTATTTCTAATGCTAATTTATCCAAAGTTGAAGCCAAAGATGCTAAAGAAAACATAACGTCTGCATATGTGTCCCTCGATACAACCTGGTTTGATATTTTGGCCATTTTAATACCTAAAATATCTCCAACTTTTTTTTGTAATTCTGGTCCGTCTTTGTAAGATGCCATAGTTCCAACTGCTCCCGATATCTTACCAGAAACGTTGCTATAAGAAAATTCAAGTCTGTCTTCTGCTCTTCTTACCTCATCTAGAAAAATAGCAAATTTCATTCCATAAGTAGTAGGTATTGCATGTTGACCATGCGTTCTGCCTACACAAACTGTATTACGATATTTTTTAGATAATTCTGTAAGTATTTCTTCAAGTTTTTTTAAATCAGAAAAAACAATCTTAAAAGCTTCAACAAATTGGAGTGCAGTTGCAGAATCATTAATGTCATTAGAAGTAGCCCCAAGATGTACATACTTCCCATGCTCTCCACACTGCTCAGAAAGTGAAAGAACTAATGCCATTATATCATGATTTATTTCTGATTCTATTTTTTTCATCCTTTCAAGTGAAACATGCTTTGTATTTGCTTTTTTGAAAATCTCGTCACCAGCTTCTTTGGGTATGTGGCCTAATTCTGAATGGGCTTTTGCTATTGCCCCTTCAACAAGAAGCATTTTATTTAATCTCTCCTCTTCATCAAATATTTTTCTCATTTCTGGGGAACCGTACCTATTATCAATTGGATGAATCATTATTACACCTTATTCTATTAATATGACTAAAGTTTATTAAGTTTTTTGAAAAATCATACCGAAAGATATAAGATTAAACTATAGTTCTACGAATCATGGATATAATTACCCTAATAGGTCTTGTTGCTGCTTTTCTTACAACTGCCTCTTCAATACCCCAGGTCATTAAGACAATTAAGCTAAAAGAGACAAGAGATATCTCTTTTTGGATGTGGTCTTTACTATCTGCAGGGATATTTTTATGGCTAATATATGGAATATCCAAAAATGACCTTCCAATTATTTTGGCAAATGGAATTTCTATGTTCCTTGTATTGACTGTATTGAGCTTGAAAATAAAATACAAGTAGATTAATTTTTTCCAATGGATTCTTTTATCATTTCTTTTAGTTCTGCAGATTCGTCGATTACTTTCCAACCTTCGCCCAGATAAATTGTGTTAACTAAGTTTTTTAAGAACATTAAGTTTGATTTAGGATCGTTGAGATCGTGCTTAGATATTAAATTTAATATTTTTTCTAAAAAAGAAAATGTGACTGGGAAA
>LNGC01000026.1 GCA_001587715.1 Candidatus Methanofastidiosum methylothiophilum
TTTGTATTATTCTTAAATTACATAATGCCTTTATAGATAACTTTAACTTAGATTACAATCAACTGTATTATACCTGTTAATCGGTGGCTAGTTTGGCAAATAAACTGATAGTATTCCTAATTGTTATCATATGTATCTCATCTGTCTATAATCCTGCACTAGGTGCACCTTTTGGGAATGATTTCTTCTATGGTGAAGAAGGTATAGAGTCTCTGATAGTGTTAGGGGCAAGTGCATCTTCAAATGAAGTTATTCAGGCATCTAAACTTGCATCGCTTATAGCAAATTATAACACCAAGAGTACAGAAATTGAAAAGACTGAAACTTATTCGGCATCCATTGAAAACGTGAGCCATGGTGACACAATTGTCATAGATCCAGTTTACTCTTATGTCAATGGATTTGAATATGCAGATGGGCTTTCGTCACTCTGGTATTCAAACAAGGAGAGTGAAAATAACAAATACAGTGCAAACTCCACGCATGAAGAGATTGTCCTAAGGATGTCTGATACTGATATACCTTATGATTACTGTCTTGATTTCAATGTTTCAGGTATTTCATACCGTGTGATCAACATTCCGAGATCCTCTCCATCAACACTATGGAACTGTGACTTTAATCTAGAGATTTTATCCGGTTCACAGAAAATAAAATTTTTCGATGAGTATTATTACATTCTATACAACGGCGATTTTAGAGATAGTGAAGGAAATCCCATTCTTAAATACTTTATCTACGGAACCCGGCAGATGAGTAATGACGTGATTTTTAAAGTTGGTCAGAGAAAGGATTTTGGCTGGTATACTGTAAAACTTCTTGATATACAAGGTCAGCAGACAGAAGAAACATCCTCTGGGGATAAGTACAAAGTACCCACAGAAGGAAATTTCTCAGGTGAATACAAAGTTTTCCTGGAGGTTTCAGATTTTAAGGGGAGAAATGAACAGTTCATAATGGTGATGGATGCAAACGGCTCTTGCTGCAGCTGCAATCCATCTAAGTGTGATTCAAGTGGCGGAAACGGTTCCTTCTCATTAAATTCCCCCAATAGGTATGAAAATGACCCCTACTACATAATTGAGAAAGAGTATATGCTAATCGATGGAGTCGAAGAGGTCGTCTGGTCTTTTCCAACATTTTACATTGACGGTATAAAGGTATTTGAGGGCGCAAATGGGGACTACCTAGCAGAGTTTAATGTATACTCTCTCAAAGACTTTGGGGTAATCTACAATACATCTTGCTGTGAACCTTTTATCACAAATCCCAACAACTATTCCTTAAATATCTTAAACAAAGTGGAAAATATTGTTGCAAGGGGGGTAGATATAGACCTTGATGGAAATCTATCGTCTTATGAAAAAAATATTCCTATTTATGAAACTTTGACTGAGGAGTGTAATACAACAATCAAAACACCTTTGTCTCCCGTTTACATAAATCCTGGCAAGGACGGACTTTATGGCACATGCGATGATTTCTATGATTTAAACTCATCACATCCAAGATTTAAAAAGTGCAGCTATGATGGCATTGAAGTTTCACTTTGCGATAAGATTGATCTTGAATGCTGTGAGCCGCTTTACCTTAAAGGGCCAAATAACTATTTTGACATAAAGATTACAGACCCAATGTATGAAAATCTCGATAAAGACGGTGTTAGCCTGGAAGTCTCTCAGGATGTCATTACCAAAACTATTACCTACGATAAAACTATAAAAATTGATCCCTCGGTAATAATGAAACTTGATCTGGAAATTAATCAATCTGATAAAATCAATAAGAATCTAATTTTGATAGGTAATGAATATGATAATCTTTTGGTGGAAGAGCTTTACAACACAGGGTTTACAAAGGTGAAGTGGAGTACATCGCATGGCGAATGGGAATTCATAGAGTTTGGCCTATATGGAAGGAGAATTGTAATTGTCGGTGGAAAAGACCAAAGCTCACTCACTAGGGCAATAGACGATTTTATCACATTCTCAAGACATTACCTTTAAGTAATTTTTAATCTTCTTCAACTATGTCGTCGTCTTTGATTACTTCTTCATAGATTTTCTTTTCTATGTTCTCAATTTTACCGAGTTTTTTACCCCACGATTTTAGGAATAATAGATTTTTTATACCAAGGAACACAAGCGCAATACTAGTTAATGCGTTTAGTGAAATAATAAAGTACGGCGGGATCAATGATTTTCCAGTTCTATACACTGTCCTCGATATTTCGCTGTCTGCAAAAAGAATTTTCTTAGTCATCAGGAAAAATCCTAATAGATTTAAGGTCAGTGCCAGCGGGACAAGCAAGAGAACAATGGCCGTTGCTATAAGTAATCTTTTTCTTTCCCTTTCCATGTACTCTACTAAATCATACAATACGTTAACTGAACTTTCCTCCATCAGACTCCCTCCAATTCCTTGTCAATTTTTGAAAACCACCTATATCTTTCCAAACCTTTTTCAGTTATATCATAATATATTACAGTCCTTTTACCCCATGTATCCTCTATTCTCTGGATATACTCCGCATTTTCAAGTGAGTTAAGGTATTTTTCGGCCATTGTTGTCTTTAAGTTTGCATATTGCATTATATGGGTCTTTAGGACCTTGCCTTGGGAAGATTTTTTCTTTAATATGCACTCAAGTATCTTCAGGATTATCCTGTTGCTGTTCCTGTAGCTATTGTTCATGATCGCAAACCCTTCCCATAAATATAGAGATAATTAGGGTCATCTTATATATTTTTAACTGATTTTAAAGTGCGATATTACTATTGAAAAATACTTTAAAGGGCTAATATACCAAAGTTATATGACTTTGTATCGTTTTTCTGGTGCATAAGGTCTTTATATATACTTTAACATTTTAAAATATAAAGTGCATAATGGAGGTATATAATGAAAATAATCCCAATTTTATTCATTACGTTAGTCCTATTTTCAATGGCTGGTATATCCCAAGTTTTTTCCGAAGAAGAAAAAGATATTGAAGCGGAAATTTCCGGTGGCTCAACACTTTATTCCGGAACAGAGAATAATCAAATAACTATAAGGATAAACAATAAGATTTCAACTGACTTCTCAAATGTCAAGGCGTACCTTGATCTTTCTTACCCTTTCTCAGTGTCAAGTAAAGATTCAAATCAGTTTCACATAGGGAATCTTACATCGAGCCTTGTTACAGCATATTTCACAGTCAATGTCGATGGCGGTGCAAAATATGGAACTTATACGGTGCCTGTAAGGATAGTTACTAACTTGGGCACTTTTATGGACGAAGTTGAAATTAAAGTTGTCGGGCAGACTGTTCTAAAAGTTGATTCAGTTACAATTGATGGAGAGAGTAACGCTGCGGTAAATCCAGGAGACATATTTGATTTAGCAGTTACTTTGAAAAATTCAGGTGGCAATGATATAAAAAATGCCAAGGTTACCCTTAACACTAATAATGACAATATTATCCCAGTCAGCTCATCACTTAGTGAAAGTTTTACTAATATTAGGGCCGGATCTTACGTTCGTTCTATATTTAACATCGCGATTGATAAAAACTTAACCCCAAGAAATCAGAAGATGAGTTTGACCCTAGAATTTGAGGATGCACTTGGAAACAAGTACACTCAAAATGAAGAAATAGGCCTTAGGATAGTTGGACAGCCAAAACTAGAGATTGGCAGGATAACATCAAATCCTTCCACACTCTCTCCAGGTACAGATTTTGTCCTTACCTTAAAAATTGAAAACATAGGAACGGCAGATGCAGACAGTGTCAGGCTACAATTAGATTCCAAATTTACAGGTAATCCTCAGGCATTTCTAGGAAGAATTGAAAAAAATGATTATGCAAATGGTGTATTTTACTTAAATGCCGCTCAGGCAATGGGTAACGTCCCATGCAAGTTATTAATAACTTACATTGACAGTCAGGGTGAATTCAAAAGTGAAAAGGAGTTCAATCTTTCAATAGGAGCTTCTGGACCACCATCCTCTGGCGGTACTTCTTCAACACAGACATCTAGCAACTCAAGACCCCAACAAAGCGGGACACCTTTTGTAAGACCTCAAAGTACCTCAAACATACCCATAATCCCAATAGCGGCAGTTATTATAATCATCATAGCTGCAATAGCTGGAGCATTCATTTACAGAAAGAAAAAAAAGTCCAAAAAAGATATCACTCCTCCCGAATCTAAAGAGCAGTAAATCATAATATTGGAGGAGAGCTACAATGAAGAATGTAATCGAGGCAAGAGGTATTTACAAGTCTTATTCCCTAGGTGGTAACCAGGTACCAATACTTAGGGGGATAGATCTTAATGTTGGGGCAGGAGAGATTGTGGCACTCATGGGACCTTCCGGATCTGGGAAGAGTACGCTTCTCGGTATACTTGGTGGACTTGACCTACCTACATCAGGTAGCATTGTCATTGACGGTGTTGATATCACAAGGCTTCCTGAAAGTAAACTGGCCGAGATTAGAGGAACAAAAATAGGATTTGTTTTCCAGGCATATAATCTTGTATCCACATTAACAGCTATTGAAAACATAGCACTCCCATCATATTTTACCAATGGGAAAAAGAAAAATCCAAATGAGCTTATTGAAATTGTTGGATTGGGGCACAGAAAGGATAATAAACCAACAGAGATGAGCGGCGGAGAGCAGCAGAGGGTTGCCATAGCAAGGGCATTAATTAACAATCCAAAAATATTATTCGGGGATGAGCCTACAGGCAACCTTGATTCTAAAACTGAGGTAAAAGTATTACACCTATTCCAAAAATTGAGAGAAGAATTTGGAACAACTATTTTCCTAGTCACACACTCAGATGAAGTTGCAAAAATAGCCGATAGAATAATTTATATTCGGGATGGGAAGATAAGAGAGGTATCCAATCATGGGTCTCATCTCTAGACTTGGCATTTATCTAAAATATGCCTCTAGTTCACTTCTAAGGAGAAAGCAAAAGACCTTGTTCTCACTTTTAGCTATTTCTTTAAGCGTTGCAGCAATCATTGCCATAGGCATTGTTAGTTATTCAGCTGAGTATACGATATCTGGAACGGTAAAAAGTGAACTTGGTGGAGATCTAAGGCTGAATTTGAGGGGCGGGGGATTTCAGGCACCCGGAATGAGCACGACAAATACGACTATAGATTTTAGCCTTGTTGAAGATTTTCTCACTGGATTAAAGGATGCCGGGACTATAGATGAATATACATATACACTCACCAGCATGGCTGTTACAGATTCCGATGAGCCAAAAATGATAAGATTTATTGGAATCGATTCTAGCGTATATCCGCTTTATGGCGAGATAGATACCATAGAGCCGAATGTAGGTGACTATAGCCTACTCTTGCAGGACAATAATGATATCCTTATAACAGATACGCTTTCAGAAAATCTTGGGCTTGGGAGTGGCAGCACAATTTTAGTAATAGTTGATGATGAGCCAGTTGAACTTAACATAGCAGGCATAGTGTCCACTGGTACAGGGGATATAAGTGATTATGCCTACATGAACATGGCCCCTTTTAAGGAATTGTTCGATTACGATGTCACAGAAAATCCGCCAAATCAGATCGTAATAAGGACTCAAAATGATTACCTCATGGAGGATACAGTTGACCTAATTGAATCTGAGTTAAACGAGAGGGAGAAGTATAACATTAGAACAACAACATATATTGAGCAGAGTGAAAATACCTTAAGCTCATTAGAAATTGTATTTACTTTTTTTAAGTTATCAGGAATTGTTGCCCTTTTAGTTGGAGGACTTGGGATAATTACAACGATGTATATCTCAATGAAGGAGAGAAAGAAAGAAATTGGGATAATGAAGGCAATCGGGATAAAGAATATCAATGTTATTTTTTTCTTCCTTGTTGAAGCTTTTCTTCTTGGGGCGATAGGAAGCGTGGCTGGTGTGGTTTTAGGAATTTTACTTTCTAAACAGCTTTCAGTGATTGCAAGCAGCATTTTTAGAACGTCACTAATCTGGACAATTGATTCGGATACTCTAGTTTATGGATTTTTATTAGGTCTCTTTTCAACTATAGTTTTCCAGCTTCTGCCCGCATATATAGGTAGCCGAGTTAGGCCCATAATCGTATTAAAAGATATGGAAGGTGACGATCCTTTCTATAAAGACATTGGATTTTTCATTATAACTGCTATAGCTCTTTTAGTCTTTGGGGCAATTATCAATATCAATCTTAATTCTTGGTCATTGGTCCTGATAATTTATGTGCTGATTTTAATAATGCTTGGATTTACTATATTTTGTAGATATCTTGTGAAGGTGGTATCCTATATCCCTTCCTTTGGAATTTTATCTCTAAAGATGGCTCTTAAAAATCTTGAGAGAAACTGCTGGACTATAGCAACAGCTCTACTCGCAATTTCAATTGGGCTTGGAACAGTTGGTGCGGTGCTCATGGCGGGAGAAAGTGTGAAAACTTCAGTCAGTGAGAACCTTTCAAACAATCTTAACTATGACATGCAGATTATGTCAATCCCAGAATCCTCAATAAAACAGGTAGAAGAAAGAATCTTGCTGACAGAAGGTATATCAAATCTTTACAGGTATTCTATAAGCATTTCAGACTGCTATATCGAGAGTATTAATGGTCGGCCAATCAGTAATTACATTTATCGCTTATCTGAAGATGACAGAAAATTCATTGAAGATAGGTTCATGTCTGGTGTTTCAATCTCTGGTCAGAATATAGGAAATGATGTCGTGAATCAACAGGTTTCTTCAGGGAGACTACTTGGCGTAGAGGACATCGGAAGGAACAATATTATCATGACATCAAGAGGTGCTGCATACTTTGGCATAAAGGTCGGAGACAAGATCATTTTTAGCTATGAAGATTATCCAATTGAGATGACCGTCGTCGGACTATATTCCCAGACATCAACTTTTGGACCAGGGGGAGGCAGCTCGACAAATCTTGGGCTCATGGCGTCTTATGAAACAATTGAAGAAATAAGAAAGACTTCAAAAAATCAGGAATTTAACATCCTCGAATTAAAAGGTGAATCAGTATCAAGTTCATCTGTCACAGTAAATATCGTAGGAAACGGGCTTGAAGATGAGTACTTCTCAATATATGATGATAACGGTGTTATAATATCCAAAAATCTCTCAAACTCCAAAGGATTAAAAGTCGGGGACAATTTAACATTGGAGCTAAATGATAAGTCAAAGACACTTGAAGTAAGGGAGATTCGAAGTGGCCCGTTTAATCTTGAGGCAGATGTAATCGCCCCATACCGGTCATTGAAAGATAGTTTCCATGGAATTTATACTTACACACTTGCTGTTGACGCAGAAACAGGTTACGAAGAGGTCACATTGAAAAAACTTGGATTAATGTTTCCTGATTATAGAATATTTGAGGCTTCAAGACTCCAGGAAATGGTCACTAGGATGATAGATCAGGTCTTAATACCCATATCAATCATTGCATCCTTTTCTCTCTTCGTGGCCATAATCGTCATTGCAAACATGATGTATATCTCAACACTTGACAGAAAACGAGAGTTTGCGATTATGAAGGCAATCGGGGCAAGGAACTGGAGTGTTTTAAAGAATATAGCCTTAGAAAATATCTCCGTAGGTATTACGGGGGGATTTACATCCCTTTTAGTTCTTTATCTTGCATCCCAGCTAATGTCTATGTTTTTAGGTCTTGATAAATCAATCATAAGCGTTATATTCATGACTGAATTAGTAGGATTGTCTGTATTGATATCTGTATTTGCATCGATTATACCTGCGTATAATATAGTTAAAATTAGGCCACTTAGTGTATTAAGGTATGAGTAGATATGGAAATAAAAAATTCGGGTTTAAATGAGATATTGGAGACCCTTTCTCAATTTAAATCTTCAATAAAGAAGCTTGAGGATCAGGGTGTTGATGTTTCAGCTTTAAAAAATGAACTTAATCGCATCTCTCTTAAGATAGACCATTACAGAAATGAATGCAGTGAGGAAATACTCCCTAAAATTAGAAAAGAGATCTCTACAGACTGCCTTTTCCTAAGGAAGAAGATTATAGATTCCCTTAAAACTCAGATTGAAGACATTATACAAAACGAGATCCATAAATCTTAATTTTCGTCCTCAATATTTTCACCCTTCATAACGTCTTCAAATGTCTGTTTTTCAAACTCCTTTATATTCCTCAATTTATGCTCCCAATGTCTTAAGAACAAAAGAATCTTTACTCCGACATAGATTATAACTATTGAGGAGATGAAGTTAAGTATTACGAAAAATGGTGGTGATCCTCTTGGGCCAAAATCGAATATATGCATTATATCCATTAGTATTTTGATGTGATACCTCATCGAAAGGTAGGTCCCAATGTTTATTATCAACCCAATCGGTGCGATAAGTAATGTGAATACGACCGCCAGATATAATTTTTTCTTCTCCTTGTCCATATATTCAATAAGTCCATAAAGAAGATTAGTAAAACTTTCTTCCATTTATACTCCTCCAAGCTCTTCATTAATTTTACAAAACCATTTGTACCGTTCAATACCTTTCTCAGTAGCCCTATAACAGATCACTTTTCTTTTCCCCCAATCTTTCTCTTCCTTTGTCAAGTATCCAGCCTCCTCGAGGACTGTAAGATACCTCTCTGCCATTGTTGTCTTCATGTTTGCGTATTGGAGTATGTGGGATTTTAGGACGTCATTGTTGCATGAGCTTTTCTTGAGTACGCATTCCAGTATATTTAGGATTATGACATTGCTAGTTCTATACTCTGTATTCATGGGATTACCTAGAAAGGTTGTAAAATATAACTATAATTAGACTTCTAATATTTTATTTATATATATTATATACCTTTGTTCCTACAAATTTGGCCTAATCTCCCATGACAAAGTTACAAAATCCCTATACTTATAGGTCATGTATCAAATATATTGGCCGGGAGGGTGATAGAATGCATGTAAAATATAACTACTTTGGAGATATAATCTACAAGATTAATATTTTAAGAAATTCATTAGGCATACTTGAATCTGAAGGTCTTGAAGTATCTAGCTTTAAGGATGAGCTTGATTCGATTTATTGTGAAATAACTGATAGCATTAAAACAAATAATTACGATCCCCATGTTAGAAATGAGATTTTAAGACAGTATATGAATCTCAAAAGAAGAGTATTTACTTTAATGCACAAACAACCCCAAATCATATAAGATGCTGCTTTAAACCTCCGTTTTTATCTTCGGCAAGACAAATCCTATGTGCCCCAAAAACTAATCTTGCCGGAGATTTTTTTATAGTACTTTGTTACGAGAGATTTATCCGAAACTATATTACAAAATCCCTATTAGATGGATAAAAAATCTATTTTTTGATGACGACAAATATTAATATTACTAAAAAAAAGAGGAGAGTGTTGGGTTTAGTCATTCTAGGCATCTTGGCTATATTTTTGGCTGGGTGTGCTGAACAACATACTACATCCGCCACTCAAGGTACTAACGACAATCCTCAATTAAAGCAATCTGAAGCGCCACAAAAAATTCCTAAGAATACAGGTAATTTTTCTACTGAAGGTAGGCATATGCCACCACAGGATGGAAACTTTACACATGGGACAAGGCCAAATTTACCGCCAGAAGGTAACTTCACACCAGTAGACCGGCATATGCCACCTCAAGATGGTAACTTTTCTCCAGACCAAAGACCCCATTTTCCACGAGATGGGAATTTTGTACCTCCAGAAAAGAAATGATCTTTAATTTTTTTTTCTTTATATTTTTTGATACCTTTGTTCTATAAGATTGTATTATACTTCTGGTGCAGAATCTCTTTATAATGCCCAAATAATGAAAGAAACAATAGAGGAATGACATATGGGAAAAATAAAGACATTTATCCTGAGTGCGGCCTTAATACTATTGATAACAATACCTATCTTAATCTTGGGGGATACTCTGAATTTGGGAACAGACGATGAATCTCTTGATCAAAATGCCTTAGATTTCAAGGATCCAATTGTATCTATCGAGATAAAGGATGTCAATATGGCAAAAGAAATGCAGGATGCTATAGATGCCCTTGAGGTGAAAGGTATTGATATATCTGAGCTTAAGAATCTAAAAACTGAATACGCCGCATTCAGTAATGAAGAAAGACTCGCCATTCTAGGGGAAGACTTTGAAACTGTCATGAGATACCAGGAAGAGAAAGAGAAAATAGTCCTTAGCTTTTCAGAGATATTAAAAGAAGAAGGATTTCAGAGTTTAAATATTTATGAATTTACAAAACATCATAAATATTAGAGAAACTAATTTTATTTATTTTTTAACAGAATTATACTTACAAAATTAGACGTCTGTTCAAATTCGCTGTCGCCCCTTCTCCCCTACATGAGCTTTTGCATACTCATAGGCTTTCTTTATTCTTTCGTTGTGTTTGCTCTTTTGCTCAACAAGCTCTTCAAAACTGTTTTCATCCATATGCTCTTTTATCAGCTTCATCTCTCGCATGAAAATATTCAGGTTGTGGATTGCGAGGTAAGCTTGTGGGACGCTCGTGGCACCTAGGAAATCTTCCATATCCAGCTCCTTACATACAAAACAATCACATTCGGGAATACTCCCAGTTTTTCTCATCCTGACCCTTTTCAAAGTTTGTGGGTGTATGTACTCCTTATAGATTGACGCCACAAGATAAGTCCAGGAGTCCATGGTCTCAACACCCATGAAGCTCAATGCATATAACATGGGAAATCCTGTCACACCAAATATATGGAGGGGTTTTCCTCGTTCGTGTGCATGCATTTTGGCCCTATGGATAATTTGAATAAGGGTCTTGTAATCATTTTTTCTTGGGACAAGGGAGCCCATTGCATATCCATCAAAACCTTCATCAAGTTCTGAAAAATACCAGTCTATCTCTTTCTCTGAAAATCCATGAACGCAAGAGTAAAGAAGCATTTCTTTTCTCTGTTTATTTTGAAGGGCTAGATTCGCACTGTCAATACTTTTCTTAAGCATTTTCATATAATCTGAAGTTTCAACATTTAGCGGTACAGGGTAGTCAAAGGTCGCAGCAACATCAGCTTTGAGTTTTTCCTGAAATCTAAGTACATCAATAGGATCCCTCTCAATCCCTTTTTTCATTGATTGGAATCCCCCAGAATCAACAAATATCGGCTTTTTTTCTTTAAACAGCCTATGAAAGCCATCTATTACCTTTTCCTCGTATTTTGTGTTTCTGACATACTCTAAAGAGAACAAGGTGGCCTCTGATAGGTTCCAAGGAGGGATGACACGCTCATCAATAAAAACATCCCATACGCCGTAAGTAAGTGCGCATACGGGTAGAAGTGCTGGTGTTCTGATGTCTCCGTGAGCAGTCTTAATCCTAGAAATCGCGTCCATCTAATCCGAAAAGGTTTTAATTATAGAGCTTTTTATATCTTTTTAGTGAACATGATCGATATTGAGGAAAAATTGGAACTCCTTTCTGACGAGGAAGGGGCATATGTCGGCAGAAAAAAGAGCATCTTTGAGAAATATAAGAGTAAGGCTGCGCTCTATATCGGAAAGGTGAATGAGACCAGCAGGCAGCTTCAGAATTATTTCAACAAGAAGGTACTTCTTGACAGTATAAGTCCTCACGCAATATTTATTTGTGGGATGAGGGGGAGCGGCAAATCCTACACCCTAGGTGTCATCGTTGAAGAGATGGCAATGAAAAACGATGGCGTTGGAATTCTAATAATCGATCCAATGGGTATATTCTGGAGCATGAAGCAAAAGAACAAGATGGCCAACGAAGGTGAGATGCTCGAACGCTGGGGGTTAAAGCCCACAGGAATTAAAAATGTTAAAGTCTTTATTCCAAAAGGTTACGTCCACAAGGCTCCTAAAGAAACGTGGGATGATGTTTTCAAAATCAAACCTTCAGAGCTTAGAGTTGAAGATTGGTGTCTCACTTTTGACATTGAACGATTTGACACAATGGGGCTTTTAATTGAGAGGGTCATAGAGAAAACAAAGACCGGTTATACAACTATAGATGAGAAACAGATACCGGGCCTTGGCGATGACTACGATATCGAGGACATGGTAAAGACAATTGAAAATGAAGAAAGTATATCCTCTAGAGAAGGAGGATTTAAGGAGAATACAAGAAGGGCGCTTAATGCAAGGCTCACAGGGGCAATCCAGTGGGGCATATTTGACAAAAAAGGGACAAAGTTAAATGATCTATCAAAAAGGGGTCAGGTTTCTGTCATTGATGTTAGTTTTTTAGAAGATAATGTCAGAGCGCTTGTTGTCGGTCTTCTTTCAAGAAACATCCTTAACACTAGGAAAGTTATCTCAAGGCAGGAGGCCATGGGCGATATTAACCTAATTGGGAATGTTCCTGTAACGTGGCTCATGATAGATGAGGCCCACATACTTGTGCCAAGAGGAGGGAAGGTCACAGCAGCAACAGATAGCCTCATAGAATATGTGAGGCAGGGGAGGCAGCCTGGATGCTCGATAGTTCTTGCTACTCAGCAGCCCTCGGCAATAGATTCAAGGATATTATCTCAGGTCGATTTACTTATCTGTCACAAATTAGTCTACCAGGACGATATCAAGGCAGTCCTTCAGAGGATGCCATCAGAGATACCAAATAAACTTTCTGATTTTAGATTCATAAGGTCACTTCCAATAGGCAGCGCCATAATCGGTGATAAGGAGGAGTCGACATCACGGGCTTTTTTAATCTCTGTAAGGCCAAGGATCAGTCAGCATGAGGGAAGGGAGAGGCAGCCCATGCTTGATATCGACCCAGAGCTCATGAAGAAAAATGTCAAGAATCTCATAATTGAAAAATATAGACAGAAGAGACCACTTGCCGAGATGGAGGAAGTGGTGAACATAGCAAATGAGGAGTATAAGCTCAAGTTTTCATTTGAAGATATAATAGAGGAGCTCAGGCTAGATGGAGAATTTGATATAAAAGAAGAAGTAAAGCCAAAACCTGAGCCAAAGAAAGTGACTCTTGACATACCAATGATCGATCAAGAAGAGGAGCCTCTAGAAGAAGTTGAACTCATAGATGAGTTTGAACCTGTATTTGATAAGGCAGGTGAAGCTGCATTTAAGGGCATAAAGATAGCGCCAGTGATATCTTCTGAAATTGGCTATGATGCGATGAAAGAGATTGCCATTAAAAACAGGAAAAAGATATCTTTAAGGTCAGAGGAGATAAAGGAAGTGTCCCCTATCTACTACCCTCTTGTCATGGTATTTTTAGATTATATGCCCAAGAAGGGCAATTACAAGAGCATGTCTTGCTTTTTTGATGGGATTACGGGAGAGCTTGTCATTTGGGATGGAAAGATTTCGAGGACTGTCGGATTCTCAGAAATTTATAAACTTAGGCAGGATGAAAAATGGTTTTTGGATTACCTAATTGACAGAGAAAATCCAACAATTATGGAAATAAAAAAGGAAACAGGTCTCACTCCAAGAAAGACCCACTCTTTGGTATCGGCCCTTGAGGCAAAAGGGCTCATTGAGTATAAGCAGGAAGGTAGCAATCTAAGTGTAAGACCGAAGATTAAATTTAAATTGGTCAGGGGCTTTGAGGATAAAAAACTTAAAAAACTTGATATGCCCATTAAGAGCAAAGAGGTAACAGGCCGGGTAATTGAATCACTTATATCAAAAAATGAC
Organism: Candidatus Methanofastidiosum methylothiophilum; assembly: GCA_001587715.1. Taxonomy (GTDB): domain Archaea; phylum Methanobacteriota_B; class Thermococci; order Methanofastidiosales; family Methanofastidiosaceae; genus Methanofastidiosum. Next base: position 13,721 of record LNGC01000026.1, read on the forward strand.
GTTTCCAACGGGATTGAAACACTTGGGAACGCAAAAATCTGGAGAACTGAGGAAGTATACCTACCGTACTGGCTTGTCGTGTACCGGAACTCAAAAGGCAAGGAGCGAAGAGAAGTCTTTGATGCTTTCAAAGGTAAAAAGGAGGAGCATATTAGGGACATCGTACTAATGAGGTTATGATTATGCATATTGAAATCGATGGCAATAAAATTGAGGCAAAAGATGGGGCCACATTAAAGGAAATATTCTCTAATAATAATATCCATTATCAAAAAGGAACTACAATTGGTGTAATCAAGAAGGAGACTGAGACATCATCTTACCTTGATGAGTTTCTCGTTACAACTACTAAAGGTTCATTTGTCATTAAGACAAAAGATAGCGAAGAGGGAAAGCTCTTTAGAGAAATATCAAAACAGTTTGAAAAAAAAGGTGTCAGATGGAAGACTTCCACACTTATAGCTATAGGCTCAGTTCCTACAAATCTAGTGCCCACAAAGGAAGAACAGACATATAATCCATGGGATGTTTTTTTCACCCTTGCTGGATTTGATAATAACACAACCTATATCGTCCTTTCTAAAAAGGTACAGAAGGGAAACTATGGAACTAAAAACACTCTTGGAATAATAACTCAAGGAAGACATGTTTTACCTCTGATAGAAGAGGAGGATCAGATCCTTTCAATTGATCCAGTTGAAGTTTTCACAGTTGAGAAAGATTTTGAGACCACAACTGACCTTTCCTATAAGCCAAAGAAAGGGGAAAGAATTTTCACCCATATCCTAATCAAGCTAAATGACAATACTCCCATGGCAACAGAGCATATTTTTTCTCTTACCAAAGATGGCCAAATAACGATTGACGATGCAACTGAATCATATGTTGCCGCAGAGGGATTAATAGGCTTTGACGTACAAAATGAAAATTCCAATCTAAGAAAGAGGAACTCTGTTTCAGTCAGAACTGATGGGAAAAATACAGGCGTAGTTTACATATATAAAAAGGAGAGAATTACAACGCCCAATCATTCTATTGCAGGCATGATTATCCTGGGATCAGAGTTAATCGAGATGCTAAAAAAAGGCGACAAAATTGCAGTCAAGACTTCACCCTTAAGTCTATCTTTACTTGGGCTTACACAGAAGGAGGCCGAAGTGAAGCTGAACTCCGAAGGCATCATACAGGAAAGAACTGGCGATACGTCAGACGAGGCCCTTATAGTTGAACAAGAGCCACCTTTTACGGCTGAGGTAATAAAAAATAAATCTGCAAAAACATTAGGCATAGATAAAAATAACATCATTGAAATTGAGCTATACGAGGAAATGGCGCCAAACACTGTAAAATACTTTAGAAAGATCACGGGCCTTATTAACAAACCAATTGGGAAGCTTGATATACAGTTTGCACATCCGAGCGTCTCACTTGTTGCATTTGAAGGGGGCAGCGTTGAGGCTGCTGGATTGACTCCTGAAAACCCACCTGTCGAACTGTCAAACAGAGGGGATGTTGGTGTCACGAACATGTCAAGACAGCACAAGGGACTGATAGGAGTCCGATTGAAGGAGGATAAGCTATACGGTCCAACTGGTGAGGAGTTTGACGGGACAAATATCGCAGGTAAAATTAATCTTGACAAGATAAAAATTGATTTTAACAAGGAAAAATCAATCTATATAAAGGAAATAAAAAAATAACGTTTTTTGCCGATATAATATTTCACTAATACCGAAATATTTATATATATTTTATTTTCCATTTATTATATCGTACCGATTATATCTCTTTTATCTGTAGTAAGTCGTCTTTGTTAGAGGAGGAATTAAATGAAGCCTAGTAAATCTGTAGGTATTGTAGGCTATGGTGCTTATGTCCCAAAATACAGGATACAGAACACGGAAATTGCAAGAGTATGGGGAAATGACCCAAATCTTGTACCAATAAGAGAAAAATCAGTGCCAGGCGCCGATGAGGATTCTGTCACAATAGCCATTGAAATAGCTAGAAACGCCCTAATGAGGGCCGGTATAGATCCTAAAGACCTTAGAGCAGTTTGGGTTGGTACTGAATCCAAACCTTATGCTGTAAAACCGACTTCTACGATAGTTGCAGAAGCAATTGCAGCAACGCCATTTGTTAATGCTGCAGACTGGGAGTTTGCATGCAAGGCAGGCAGTGAAACTTTACAAGCGTGCATAGCATATGTTGGATCTGGTATGGCAAAGTATGCACTTGGTATAGGTGTCGATACCGCTCAAGGGGCACCAAGTGATGCACTCGAATATACAGCCGCAGCAGGTGGTGCTGGGTATGTTATAGGAAGTGCAAAGGAAAGCTTAGCCATAATTGAAGGTTCATTATCGTATGTCACAGATACTCCTGATTTTTGGAGGAGGCAGCATGAGCATTACCCAAAGCATGGAAACAGGTTCACAGGAGATCCTTCGTACTTTAAGCATGTTATAAGCTCTGCAAAGGCACTTATGGAGGAACTTGGTACAAAACCTGACTATTACGATTATGTTATCTTCCACCAACCAAATAGAAAATTTCCGCTGGAAGCTGCAAAGATACTTGGATTCCCAAAGGAAAAAGTAATTGATGGTCTAGTTTCACCTTATATTGGTAACACCTACGCAGGATCTGCTCTTTTAGGGCTTGCAGCCGTCCTTGACAAGGCCAAGGATGGGAACAAGATTTTTTGCACATCATATGGTTCTGGGGCAGGAAGCGATTCATTCTCATTTGAAGTAACAGACAAGCTTGCCGATAGAAAGGTTAAAGCTCCTTCTGTAAAATCCTATATAGAAAGAAGGGAAGAAATTGACTATGCACGTTATGCAAGGTATAGAAAGAAGATAAGGATGTGAACAAATGGACGATAATGTTGCCGTAATTGGAGTTGGACTTGGAAAAGTTGG
>LNGC01000027.1 GCA_001587715.1 Candidatus Methanofastidiosum methylothiophilum
GGGCAGAGATATAACAACAGATACTGTTAGCAGAATATATTCTAATTGTTTTAATTGTTTAAAAAATAATAAAGTTGATATCCCAATAGAATGGATCGATATTAAGGTGTAATTATGAAAAGAGCAGGTATACCCACTGAAGAGTTTATTTATTCTGGCCATACAGCATGCCCCGGATGCGGAGCTATGCTAGTTGCTAGATATCTCCTAAAGGTATTGGGAAAGAACACAATAATGAATATACCTGCTTGTTGTTTTGCAGCAATCCCTGGAACTTTTCCCGATACTTGTTTAGGTATACCATTATTGTATAATGCATTTGAAACAACAGCGGCCACAGCTTCAGGTGTTGAGGCTGCTTTGAAGATTAAGGGTAAAAAAGAAAAGATAACAGTCGTTGGATTTGCAGGTGATGGTGGTACTGCGGATATAGGTATTCAAGCTCTTTCTGGGGCTATAGAAAGAGGCCATGAAATTATCTACGTGTGTTACGATAATGAAGCATACATGAACACAGGGATGCAAACTTCTAGCCTTACCCCTATGGGCGCTACAACTACTACAAATCCCCTTGGTAAGAAAGGAGGATGGAGAATTAGAAACAAGAAAAAGATGATGGATATAGTAGCTGCACATGATATTCCTTACGCTGCAACTGTTAATCCTTCTTATCCCATGGATTTCATTAGGAAAATAGAAAAGGCAAAAAGCATCAAAGGCCCATCATACATTCATGCGTATTCTGTTTGCCCGACTGGATGGAGATACCAACCTGAAATTGGATTAGAGCTAGGGAGACTTGCAACAGAAACTGGAATATTTCCCCTATATGAATATGAGAATGGCATTTATACTGTCAATTACAAGAAAAAAACAAAAGAAGTCATGGAATATTACAAATTACAAGGAAGATTCAGACACTTGTCAGAAGAATTCATCAAAGAGGTTCAGGCAGTTATAGACAAAGAATGGCAAAAACTTCTATATAAGGAAGAATGCAGCCGCAAATGAATCTAAAATATAAAAGTAGTATTTTTATATCTCCCGATGAAAGTGAATTATTAAATATGATAAAATCTAAAAATAGGTTTTCCCATGAAATTTATCCATATTAGGCCTTACTTGACATCTATATTAATAACTATATCATTTCTAGTAAGTTGGGCCTTTTTTATATTTCTTAAATCAAATATACCCTTAAACTATCTTGAGAGTAATTCCCAAGGATATATGCTAACGGTTACTACTTTATTGTTCTCTTTTTTAGTGGGGCATTATTTCAATTCACGTTATGAAAGATATATTATGATCCGAGATTATCATACTTCAAGACATTCTAGGTGTATCTCCCTTATAGATATAGCACATACATTTACAGACAACACGAAGCTCATTAAGAAATTATATGAAAAGCTAAACGATATAGCAGTCATTGATGAGTTATGTAATTGGGGAGAAGGGTATATTGAAGAGCCTTATTACAGAAACTTATATTGTCTTCTTGATGAAATTGAAATAATAAGAGATAAGGACTTAACTAATTACAGAATCTTTTATGATAAAATAAATGAAATAAATGATTTCACTAGGAAACTAAATTCTATTGGGAGAGATAAATTCAGCTATCTAAGATGGCTACTCCTTGCATCTCTTGCCTCCGTCATAATACTACTTACATTATCCGTTCCCACTTCAAACTTCATCAATATGGCACTTCTTATGCTATTCCCGCCCATCATATTCTTAGTAATTTATACAATTAACAGCTACCAAAACATGACCTTCCATAAAGAAAGTACTTCAATGGAAATAAATGAAAAATTGTTCGATGAAATTGGGAAAAAAAGATTTTATAAAAAGAACAGACTGAGATTTGTTAGACTTCAGATAAGGAAAAATAAAGACCTTTACATAACTGAAGATGAGCTAACTGGGAGAGATAGAGAAATATACTTAGACTATCTCGATAAAGATTTTTACATCGATAGGTCAAACAAAAAACAATGTAACTAGAAATGTACTTATTTTTAGTGGGATATTAACTTTAACTCTTTGTTGAACAAACTTCCAGTAGAAATAAAGGGGTAATGAACATTATATTAATAATTTTATAAAGAGATAACGCATTTGTCAATGTATATAAATTATTGAATTATATGCTATTTATATACTAAAAAATAATTTATAGACTTTTTATAAAATTAAATAATAATTATTAATTTATGAATAAGTCAAGAAAATTAAAATTTTCTGAATCAAATAAGCCCTTGTCTCCGATCTTTATCTTAGGAATAACTAGTAATGCCATGAAAGATAATGTCATGAAAGGCGAATGCAAAGTACAGCCTAATGATTTTGCAAAGTTGGTAACGTGCCTATAGTTGTCTGCAACTTTATTATATTCTTCAAATGTCATTATGCCTGCAACAGGAAGTTCTAAAAAGATTTTATTTTCATCACAAACACACCCAATGCCACCTTTGTTCTCGATAATCATGTTTACTGCGTTGCAAATATCTCCATCAGAAACTCCAACGGCAACTATGTTATGAGAATCGTGAGCAATACTCGAAGCAATTGCTCCTTTCTTTAGGCCAAAATTTCTAATAAATCCAATAGGCAATTTAGAATCTTTATAACGATTTACAACAGCAATTTTTAATATGTCCCTTTCTATATCGGATACAACATTCCCATTGACTATTTTTGGCTCAACTTGAATATCGTTTGTTATAAGTTGTCCATCAATTGCTTCTATGACGTTAAGCAGGCCTTCTTTATAAGGAAGAATAAATTCGGATATATTTTTCAGACCTACATTAAAATTATTTTTTACTTCAAAACTTTTATGCTCAATGTTTGTTTTGCCACTATTTGAAACAATATTTCCATTGATATAAGTTTTTAGAATATTAAAATCGTTTAGATTATCTACAATTAGAAAGTCAGCAGGATCTCCTTCTTGGAGTAATCCTACTTCCAAACCATAATGCTTTACGGGATTTACAGAAGAAACATTTAATAGTTTAAAGATATCTATCCCATAATTTATTGACCTTCTTACCATTTCATCAATGTGGCCTTTAATCAGATCATCAGGATGTTTATCGTCACTACAAAACATGCATGATTCATAGTGAGAATCCACAAGCGGAATTAATGCTTCAAAATTTTCTGCTGCTGAGCCCCCTCTAATTTGTATTTTCATTCCCTTCTCTATTTTCTCTAGAGCTTCAACTCTTCTGACACATTCGTGATCTGTATCAATGCCTTTACTGATGTACTTATCTAGTGCTTCCCCATATAACCCTGGGGCATGCCCATCAATTTTTTTGGAATATTTTTTTGCAACGTTTATCTTTTCTATTACCTCGCTATCATTATTTATGGCCCCAAATGTATTCATTACTTCTCCTAAGAACTTAACATTATCATTTTTGAGTAACTCCTCAACTTCTTTAGCACCCATACATGCCCCACTTGTCTCAAATTGTGTTGCTGGAACACAGGAAGAGGCCCCGAAATAAAACTTTAGGGGAGAAAGTTTGGCATTATCGATCATATATTTTATCCCTTCAATTCCTAAGATATTAGCTATTTCATGAGGGTCAGAAACAGTTGCCACCGTTCCATGAATAACTGCAATTCTAGAGAACTCATAAGGGATTAACATTGAACTTTCTATATGGATATGAGAATCGACAAATCCCGGTATAATATAATTGGAATAAATATTGTTGTTTCTTTCTATTCCTAATATTTTCCCATTTGAAATAGTGATTATCCCAGAAAATATTTCTTTATGAATTGGATCTACAATATTCCCTGAAATATATTCTAGATTATTCTCCATATAATCCATAATCGAAAAAACAAAATAATATATAAAATTATTGAATTAGTTTGAGATATTTTCAAATAAATAAGGTTAACGACTAAAGATTAATATTTAGTTTTGAGTTAAGACAATCAAAAAATATATAAAAACAAAAATTTCTTATCATATCGGTGGTTAAAATTTGCAGTGTTGGTGGATCTTTTGACGTAGATATGGCTGAAGGCCCAGAAGGTTATGTTTGTACTGAATGTGGTACACAGTATAAAGGAATAGGGAAAGACCCTAAATGTCCGAAATGCTCTTCAAGTAAGGTTGTAAAAATTGGATAAAAGTATATTTATTCCATTAAGAAATGATGAGATTCTATTCGTATCCAAGAATGATTACTTTTTAGGTATAGTAAAATCTTTGGGCAAATCCTTCTTAATGGAGACTGATAATGAAGAAATAGTCCTAGGAACTGGAAATGACGACATTTTAGCTGTTTCTTCACTTATAAGTGACAAAAAGATTAAAGCTATCATGATTTCATCGCTTTACTCTCTAAGGGAGTTCTCCTTTCCACTTATAATTCTAAACAAGGGACACCCTGCTTCAAAGAGACTTAAATTAGTCTTTGGTTGCGGTGAAAAAATATTACTAGACTCTTGCATCGAAGCAGGTACCCATCCAGACCAACATCTTCTTTGTTCAACAGAAGATTTAACGGGCCTTTGCATATTAGCTAGAAAAGATGGCATAGAAATAATTGATCCAGTAAAAAGAAAAATAGAAATTGAAAGGATGTCTTTTGAGTTAAGATTATAAAATCATTTGACATTAAATTATTAATGAAGATTCTATATTTTGGAGATTTAAAAGATATAACTTTGAAAAGAGAAGAGGATATTGAAGTTGAATCAATAAAGATTAGCGATTTAAAGAATCTTCTTTCAGAAAAATATCCCCCTCTAAAGGAATCTTTTTTAAATGATGAGGTAAGGATTATAGTAAATGGAAAAGACTATTCTTTTACAGGTGGAGATAAAACTTTAATTTCTAAAGGATTTGAGATAGCTCTTTTTTCTCCTGTAGGGGGCGGATAAATGTTTGAAATAAAAGCAAAAGACGGATTAGGCAGAATAGGGAAACTATCGATAGGCAAAAAGAAAGTTGAGACTCCAACATTAATGCCTGTTATTAACCCGAACAAGATAGTAATTGCCCCAAAGGATATGAGCGATTATGGGGCAGAGATGCTTATTACAAATTCATATATTATTTATAGAACTCAAAAACTCAAAGAAGTTGCGCTTGAAAAAGGAGTTCACAAAATGCTTGATTTTGATGGGGTTATAGAAACTGACTCGGGCTCTTTTCAGATGTCGGCTTACGGAGATATTGAGATTGAGAATAAAGAGATTTTACAATTTCAAAAAGATATAGGAGTCGATATAGGAACATTTCTCGATATACCAACTCACCCTGATGAGCCTCGTAGAAAAGCTCTGTCGGATCTAGAAATAACTCTAGAAAGAGCAAGAGAATCATTTGAATTTGATCTTAACTTAAATGGAACAATTCAAGGAGGAACTCACCTAGATTTAAGAAAAAAATCTGCAGAAGAGATGAGTAAATTACCCTTTACTGTAAATCCTATAGGTGGTGTTGTCCCTCTAATGATGGAGTACCGATTTAGTGAGTTGGTGGACATTATTCTGACTGTGAAAGGAAATCTTTCTCCGGCAAGACCAGTACATCTTTTCGGTGCTGGTCACCCAATGTTATTATCATTATCGGTTCTTTTAGGGTGCGACCTTTTTGATTCCGCAGCATACGTTCTTTATGCCCAAGATTCAAGATATTTAACATCTTATGGTACCAAAAAGCTCAATGAAATGAAATATTTGCCATGCAACTGCCCTGTTTGCAGAAAATATACAGCTCAAGAACTAATTAATGAAAATGATCAAAAAAGACTAGAACTTCTCTCAAGTCATAATCTATATGCAACTTTTGAAGAACTTAAAATTATCAAAGAAGCGATTCATGAAGGAAATCTATTTGAATTAGTCGAAACAAGAATTAGGGGCCATCCTAGATTATTACTTGCATATAGAAGAATCAAAGATTATTACGATATTTTAGAGGAATATGATCCCTTTACAAAAAGATCATCAATATTTTATACCGGAGAAGAATCAAATTTAAGGCCAATAGTGAAAAGAACTAAAGATAGGATAAAAGATATCAAATCTAAAAAATATGATCAACATCTCTTCTTTGGAAAATTTCCAAAAGAGCTTGAATTTACATACCCTTTCGGCCAGTGTGAAATGGAGGAAGAGAGAAGAGACAAAGGTGATCCAGAACTAAAAGATGAGGCTATAGTAAAAGTAATTGCAGACTACCAATTTGGGCCAAATGTTGGGCAAAAACTTTTCCACGATGTCGTTGTTAAAAGATCAAAAACTGGAATGATTAGATATGTCTTTGATAAAAATGGAGCTATGCTTGCAACTATAAGGGCTAGAGACGGGCTATTTACTCCAAATATCGAGGGGCTAAAAAGATTGAAAGACATAATACCCTACCCCAGGTATAGGATTATAGTTGATGATGAAGCAGCACCTTTTATTAAAGAGGGTGCAAATGTATTTTCAAAATTTGTTTTAAGTCTTGACAATAACCTTAGGGCATATGAAGAAGTCATAATTGTAGATTCAAAAGACAATCTTTTGGGAACGGGAACATTGATGCTTTCACCAAGGGAAGTTAAAGCATTTGAAAGGGGAATGGCTGTTAAAACACGGTGGGGAATAGATAAAAATACTACCCCAGAAAACCAGATAGAAGAGTAGAGTTTATCAAGAACCTAAATGAAAGGTAACCTATTGCAGTAAGAACAATACTGTGCTTAACTCCTGAAAACAGAGAATTTGTCGTCATCTTTCCTATCATAAGCCCAGCTAACGCACCATGGATAATCAACATGTTTTGAAATGTCACGCTAAATTCATCTTTATTAATAGTTTCTTTAGCTGTTGGTAAGGTAATCTCTGAGAATACTGCAACGAACTGAGTCTGGAGTAAGAAAATTACCGAAAGGAATACAAGATATGAGATATATATAATGCCTGTGTACTGCCCTAATTTAGATGCCTGCTCCTTTGCAAGTCCCCTCATCATTCTTGCACTTTCTGCTGCAGATTCTAAAATCTTTATGATGTTTCCACCTGCATGGTGGGCTATAACTATAAGAGATACTGTTCCCTGGACATTTTCACTTTTTACCTTGTCTGCAAAAGAGGTTAATACTTCATCAAAAGGCACTCCCCAAGAAATCTTCGACGCCATAACTTTTATTTCATCTGTAAGCCTTCCATAATCATCTTCTTGCGCCATCTTTATAGCCTGTGGTAATGTCATACCGGCAGCTTGAGAGTCTGCAAGTGCTCTTAAGAATTCAGGAAATTGATCTTCAATTTCAGTTATCCATGCTTGCTGTCTCATTTTTATTATAAGGTATGGGCCAACTGCTACTGCAATACCTGCAATAACACCTTCACTCATATTAAGAAGGAAAAAGCTAACTAAGCCCAGTATTATTCCTGCGGCAATACTCCCAATGATTATATAAATATTATACTCTTTTTTTCTCAAATTCTCACCTACCTCTTTGGTGCCACCTGGTCAACTGCAATTATAAATATAGCATACCCTATTGGTAGCCCAAAATAAACAACAATGTTATTAATTAAATTAACTTGACTCATAGGTGTTCCCATTATACCCATGATAGTTGTCATTATAATAATAAAAACTGGCCCTACAACTAAGGCTGTAACATAAGCTTCAGCAAGTAATCCAATTGTTTCTATGGCGGCTTCAGTTTTTCTTCTTTCTACCTCCATGAGCCTATTTCCTTCGATATAAAGATACTCTTTAAGATTACCGCCTGTTCGTATAGTGGCTATCATTTTCCACAAAAGTTCACTAAAAAGTGGAGATGGTGACCTATTGGCAGCCCTTTGGAGTGCTTGGACTAGATCAAGACCAAAGTTTTCAATATCATTTAGTATCTTTTCCGATTCCCTAGACACTTCCCCATAACGCCTGAACTCTACAAGAGACCAGAATATTACTGCAGGCGGAACCCCAGTTCCTGCTATTGTGGCCATTGTATTGACTGCATTCGTTAGGGCAAGATTAATCTTCCTTGATCTCTCACCCGCTTTAAATGCAGGATAAGCCCAGAAAATGAAGAAAGTCGACATAGCAGATAAAATGGATATTATAATAATCAATCCAATGTTAAAGATTAAATCTGGCTCTGTATTTGGCGAAACTATTGAATTTACTAAAGGCCCCAAAAATAGTGGAACTAATATTATTGATACAACTAATGCAATTATACCAACAAGTGCTGTTGACATTATCATAGCACTGACATATGCCCCCAAGTTTAGAGGAATATCTCCTTTTCTTAGTGGGGCGTGTAGTTCTTCAAAAAGTTTGAGTCTGTTATTAACTAAAAAGCCGAACCTTTTATGGGCCATTTTCCCATAAGTAATAAAAAAGCTTTTTTTCTCGTACCTTTCTATCCTTTCAAGTTCAAGATCTTTTTTACTTTTCTTTCTAGCCATGGCTTCAGCCTTTAATCTTTTTCATTATTGTATCTGGATCCCTCATATAGTCTTTAATAATTGCACCGACGTCTTTAAAATGAACAATGTTGTTTTCGGCCATCCAGCTTAGGACAAGAGACCTTCTATTAATCTCTTCCCAAACATCTTCCTGTGACATTCCTCTTGCAATGGCAATTCTTTTCACAACACTACTTTCCTTTACTTCAAATGTAAATTCGTCGGAACCAGGATCCCATCTGAAAACAGTTTGATGGATAGGCTCTCCTTTCTTTAGATCCATTCCCGTTATCTCAACTACTTCCTTTACCCTCCTAATTGCCTTTCCTTCAATTTTTGCATGTGTTAAAAGGAAAACTATATTTAATGATTGCAAAAGAGCTGGTGAAAGACTGATTGGTCTTGTTACAAGTCTATTGATTAGTGATTCCATTGAATCGGCATGGATAGTTCCAACTCCAGGGTGCCCAGTGGCCATTCCTGTAAACATGACATTTGCTTCAGCCCCTCTAATTTCACCAACTATAAGATAATCTGGCCTCTGTCTTAAAGCTGCCCTCAACAAATCGAACATGTCAATTTCTCCTTGCTTCTTTCCTTCTGCACTTGCCGATCCATAACCAGATCTAGTAACTGCAGGTAACCAGTGTTCTTGAGGTAAATTCAACTCTTGAGTATCTTCAATTGTAACTATTTTTGCCTCGGGCGGTAAGAAAATAGCAAGAGCATTGAGCATTGAGGTTTTACCAGTTGCTGTTCCTCCAGAAATAAGGGTAGAAGCCGTATAAGAATGTTCAAGTGCTAACCACATATATGCAAATACCCTTGGTGGGCAGGATTTATAATTAATGAGTTGGATGGGAGTCATTGGCTCAGTTTTGAATCTTCTTAAAGTAAATGTAGGTCCATGTTGTGTGACTTCCCTTCCAAATGTTGCCTGAACTCTTGAGTTATTTGGAAGTCTACCATCTAATAGTGGTTCTGCTACGGATATATGCCTATTGCATCTCTGTGCCATTTTTATTATGACACTGTTGGCCTCATCATCATTTTTAAAAATGATATTTGAAGGTAATGAGCCATATTTAGCATGATATATAAAAACTGGAATCCCTGTTCCATCGCAACTTATATCCTCAATTGCGGTATCATAAAACAAAGGTTCAATTGATCCAAGACCAATATAATTTCTTCGTAGATAATACATTATTTTTTCAAAAGAATCAGGGGATATACGAATATTTAATTCATCGACAATTTCTAACGCTTTATTTTCAAGGTATTCAATAAGTTCACTTGTTTCCTGGAATTTTTTAAAATCTGCGTCAAGTTCTTCTTGCATAATTCCTTGTATTGATTCCAGTTGGTGTATTTCCTGATCAGACAAATCTGGCTCTTCAAGGAGATACACTAATTTATTGATTTTAGGGTCCCATTTAATTCTTGCATATGCATAGGGTTCTATGAGGGGGTATCTAGACTCAAATCCAGTATAGTCTTCTGTCTTCCATTTTTGGGGGATGACTAAGATATCTTGGTCCTTCATTATAACTCTCTTTTCTTCTTCTAATGAAGGGAGCCTACCCCCTTGTATTGTTACTGGACCGGATATAACAAAAGTCGCACTGCCTACAGTAGATGCAACTTCTTTTGCAACGTGATCTGTGACATCACTTTTTATTTTTTCAGATATTTCCTCTGATATCTCTTGTTTTGCCTCTTGGGAAATATGTTGTGAAGAGCTAATAATCCCGCCACTTCCTCCGAGTGAAACCCCTTCCTTTTTTAGAAAATCAACTTCACTCCTTTTCTTGAGCTTCTCATAATTAGATTTCGGTTCGCTGTCTAGCACAATATCTGAGTCTTTCAGTTTTTTAATTAACTTGAGAGCCCCTCTTTTTCTCATAATACTTCCTCTAAGACTAGTTTCTATTAATGTATATAAATACTTATCGGTATTGGAAAACAACTAAAGCTATTGATATACCTTAAAGTTATAATATTGACTAGTTTCTTTTCTTATTCCGTCAATTTCAAAGGAATAGCTATATGCTATTAAATAATCTCCCGGTCGTCTTATATAGAATTTGTGAGTAGATAAAACTGAAGTAAATTCATCAATATTTGGCCTATTCATTCTATTTAAAATTGGTACATATTGGTAACAAGGAACTCTTTTTATAAGAACTCTATTTATTTCATCAGGTTGTTCATCATGGTATGGAATAATTGACATGATTTGAAATCCAACTCCCTCAGAATAAAATAAATCCCCTGGAACTAGATAAGTTGAGTTTCCTTCTATTGGGCGTAAATAATCGCCGATATTATTGGATAAATCCCCATCACGATCATCATCTACGAGGATTCTAACACGTTGATTAAATACGTCAATTTCAAATTCGGCCAATTGTTCACCAAGATATATTTGTTCCCCGTTAGATGGATAATATAAATCATATTCTTCAAAGCTATCGTTATCGTAATAAGGAAAAAAGGCCAATATTCCATTATCTGTTTCACAATATTTATTTATTGCTATTTCTTCACTCAAGTCCTCATGAGTTATAGTAATATTGCCATCGGGATTTAAAGCATAAGTCCAAGTATCAACAACTTTATAAGTACCATCCCATCCAAAAAGAAGTCTTGTTTTTCCTAGGGGAAATTCTTTTTTATCAGAAGCCATGTCAAAATATCTAAGAAAAACATGCCATTTCTCATCTTTATTAAAAAAATCCATACTCTGGAAAACTAAGCCATAATCTTCCTTAAAAGATGGATCCTTATTTAACACAAAAGCATCCCCGATCAATAAATTGATATTCTCTCCCGAGGTTTCTGGATCTACAATGATACTAAATGGCTCAACTTTTCCGGAATTCTTTTTTATATATACTCTAAAGTTCCTGCCCCCTAGTTTAAATTGCCCATACTCATATTTATATGCCTGAGAAGAATTTACATCTTCATCTTTATCGATAGAAACATCAATCAATCCTATATTTTTTCTGAGAAAACTTACGGATGTCGTTGTTATGTCTTTGATAATATATTCTTCGCCAATTAAACTAAAACTGTCTCCTTCGCTTAAAGGATAGGCAGATTCACAATAAAGATTACCCAAAGAATCCCTGTAACATGTATTCACATCAATCAAGATATACTGTAATCCGTTCCATGCGTATAAAGCATTAACTTTTTCATTTGTTATGTCCACACTAACTTTATATTGAGAGCCTTCAGAAAAGAAAACACCTTCGTTACTATATAAAACAACATTCACTATTTCCCAAATTTCCAAAGAACTACCAAGGCCTTTTAGCCCCAGAATATCTTTATCGGAAATATTTCCTTCTAAATCATTATGTATCAAAGAAGAAACAACTATCCTGTCGCCGGTAGTTATGGTGCTAGTTTTAATGCCGTTTTCTTTTTGGGCAATGACATCAATTAATCCATATCTTAATCCAGGATTTTCATTAGGGTCGAACCATTCTCTCCTTCTTTCGGTTTCTTGTAGAGATATCTGTATATTCAAAACTATAAATTTTAGATATTCGTCCATCCGGCCGTTTGATGTATAAGCAATATCAGTTATTTTTATAAGATAGTTGTCCAATAAGAATACATCACCTACATAAAATCTAGAAATTCCATCAATAACTACGCTATTACCGTTTTGTTGCTTAATTTCTATGTAATTCCTCCCAGCTTCTACCCCCATTGTAGTATAATACGTTTCTAAAAAAGGAGCCTTATTTTCTACATTATCCATGTTTCCATAGGTAATTTTAAACTCTGAAATAGTGTATAATCTCTCTTTATAAACAAGCCTCGATTGAGAAGTATAATTGTTATCTCTATAAAGAATCTCATTATTTTCAAAGCTTCCATTTTTATTAAAATCAATTTTAAGAACAAATGGATTTAGAGGTGAGTGTGGGGGTGCTCCACTCAGTGGTTCAACTATAAATAATCCAATGTCAGATTGCATTTGGTATTTACTTGGCCCAGTTTTTACAGTATTAACTAAAAGTTTTCGATTAAAGTTTCCTACTTCAAACGTTGAAGGTCCTGTTATCAAAATATTGTTTTCAAAATCTACATTAGTTGCCCTTAAATTTTGAATTCCAATATCGAGATTAGATAGATAATAATTAAGTTCTCTTTCTTCAATTTCATAATGTGCGGAATATATTTCTGAAAAGGCTTGATGCATAGAATCAAGATTTCCGGTACGATATACTTCTTCAAATGCATTATTTGATGTATCCCTAACTGAACTTTCAATATAATTAGAAATAAATGGTATGTCTGAGAATGGTATATCGGAAATTGTTTGTGATACCTCTTGATGTGACAAAAGGGAATACTGTATTACAAAAAATGAAGCTATTACTAAAACTGCAGCAAATATAAAAAATTGTCCTTTATTGTTCACAACTTCCTCCTCCCCATCGTCAATGATATATAAAATGCCCTTACTTTTCCACTGTCCCATATAGATACTATTCTTTTAGCGGTTATCGTGGTTTGCATTTCCCCCGGACTTTCGATACTAAGAACCGAAGATTTGTTTTTAAATGGAATTAAATCCAAGATAACAAATCCATTTATACCATTGAAAGAAACTGAGACTAATTTTGCCCTATAATTTTCTAAATCAATCCATGTATTGTTTTTGATGTTTGAGATATACCCGCTAAATTGAGAAGGTTCAGCTATTTTTTTTTCAATGTCGCATACATCTACAATACCTTCATCTTTAAGATTAAATCTGAATGTTTCGTCAAATATTTTTACTTCTTTAGAATTTGTACTAATAAAATCAACTAAAATTCTTTCTGATATTAATGCAAGGGACACAGAATTACCATCGATAGAAATGTTTGATATCTGATATGTATATTCATATGATACACCATCTCTAACTGAGTTAAAAGACAAACTATCCCCAATCTTTAACGGTGTTCTGCTAGACAATTTTGAAGAATAAGAAGAAAAATCTGTATCGCTCTCAAGATTTAGATATACGGAATCATATCCATTAACTTGACTATCCAGATCAACTATCAAAAGATTAAATGTAACATTTCCACCGTCTGGAAGAAACAAGGTATAGTTGCCCTCCCCGCCACTTTCGTGGTAATGCCAAACGTCTTTAGTATTGGCAAGAGTTCCTATTAGATAGCCATTAGTTAAATAAGAAGGATTATTGTTACTTCTAACAGCTTCGCCAACAGTTTGAATATATATCGAATTTTCTAGTTCAAATACATTAAATTTGTATACATATGAATTCGATATTAATGTATCAAGCTTAGTGTTTAACTCATTACGATCATTATTTTTAATGTAATATGCAAGTTCACCTTCATTTTGGATTCTTCCTTTTTCAAGAATAAGCAGTACATCCTCTGCAGAGTTTTTTGCATTGATGACATCCCAGGAAGGGTTAGAAGAGTATGTAGTGCCACTCTGACTAATCAAAAATGTGACCCCAAGTATCATTATGACGGAAGCGATTATTGCTTCAAATGTTCGCATTACTCCTTTATTGTTTAACATGGAAATCTATTCCCCTCCCACATTATCAGAGTAATTACTTTTTCCTTTAATTCGCCGAATTCATCGATTAAAACGAGTCTAGAAATTACTAAAACTATATCAGAATACCCTCTCCTATACCCCAAAATTATATCTGCCGCATCTATATTTAATATTTCGAGCCCACGCCCATCTTTATATACCTCGGTGAGTATGTATTTTTGAGATGACAAATTAAAATCATCATTCTTGGCTAATCCCGATTTTGGAGTTACACCGTCATACCCGTAAAAACCTCTATCTACTTCATCTTGAAAGTTTTTATTAAAATTTACATCTATATATACTCGATTATAATCTTCACCCCTATTTCCCCTTAAAACTAAAAACTCATAGGAGGTATGCCTTATCTGTATTATAAAATATCTTATCAGAAACGGAATATCCGTTAGGTAAAGAATAGTTGAAATCATCAATATCTAATTGTGAAACATTTGCCAGAGTTTGCACTTTAACATATGTAGAAGTAATAACGAACTGTAGATTATATTTAGCCAAATTATTGTTTGTATCTATTAATCCCAAACTATCTAAAAGTTTTATATAACTATTTTGAGACTTATTCAATGGGCAGAAAGGATATTTTGCCGTATCTTCTTTAGAGAGGAATTCAACTAACTTATCGTAGGATATTACATGGTCTCTTGATGCTAATCCATAAGTAGGGTCGGATATTACCTTTTCTATAGTTGTAAAAGCCGTAAGTTGAACATCGATGTACTCCTCAGTTTCTAGTATCGGGGCTATAGTACTGACTGTAGAATATACTATGTACAAAAAAGCTATTGTAAATATTCCCATGGCTACGATATTATCAATTATATCTTGACCTTTTTTTGTCTTTTTGAACTTAATTATCAGCCTAAGCATTATTCCGCCTCAGGGTTTGGGGAAAGATATGCCCCATAACTTGTTATCACTACATATTTGTCTTTAGATATACTAGAAACAGTACCATAAATCTTTGTTCCTTTTATCTCTTTTTCAACATAAATACTAGGATTTTGAGGAGAATAAATTCTAATTATGTCCCCAAGCCCTTGTATCACATATTCATGTTCACCGATTCTAGAAGGTATATCCAGAGTTACCCATATTCCATTTTCTATCTGGATGTTTCTTGTTGGGGCTGAAGTATATGCCATAATGTTATCAAAAAGCTTCATTAAACCCCTATCGTAATAGGTTACTATATATTCACCTTGTATAATATTTCCAAATATTGACTCTATTTGATAAGTACGATCAACAGTTTTACCTTCGTATGTTTCTATATTCAATTGAACTAAATCTTTTTTATATAATACCAGCTCGTCAGCTACATTATTATTATGATTAGTATCTATCTTGAGCCAGTTATCAGTTATATAAGAGCCAAATATATTATTTTCATACGGATATGAAAGATTAAAATCAGCATTAACTCTAAATTCATCATCATAAGGATCTAATCTATCCCCATAATCAATATTCTCGGTTAATGCCATCGTATATGTGGGTAAATTAATCTTTGTTGTTGTATCGCCAGTTCTATAAAGATTACCTCTTTCAGTATTCCAAGAACTATAATTATTAGATATATTAATGGCTGAAAGAACGCCATTTTCAGCGATGAAGACTACTTCTGACTTACCATCGTTATCGACATCATCAACAGCCACTGACGACCTTATAGGACTACCTTGGGTATAGTCCCAGAGTTTTTTTAGTTTATTATCAAAATTAATTAGATTTTCATTATTTCCTCCTTCATCAATTGGAGGTGATCCAGTTGTATCAGTGTAAGCAAGGCAATAAAGATGCCCATTTTCTGCTCCGATTATCATATCAAATCTACCTGTCTCACGAGTCCTTAGATCTGTACTATAACTATTAGATTCTATTATCACAGGTGTCGCATAAGATTGAGTTCTATTTCCTGTGCCTGCTTGGGTTATATTTCCAAAGACTGTGTGTGTTCGCGCAAGATGCTCAATGCAAATATAGTTATTCATTGCTATAGTTACCTGTGGGCCTCTATGGTGGTATCCTTCGGGCCAGTGTACTACTGGATGGCCAGCTGGATGACGAGCAGTATTATCATTAATCTCTCCCAGTTCAATATGCGCCCATGTTTGCCCATCTAGAATATAAACATATAATTGATCTCCTCCATCTCTTAAGAAAGAAAAAATAGCATCATCATAATTTTTTTGATTATCTGTTCGTGTTATAGTTGGGAAGAAACTATATATCCTAATAAAGCCGTGAAATCACCGGTAACACTAGATGTAATTGTTGACTGCCTTCTTCCTGCTGTGCCCGAATTTTCATATTTATAAGAGTAGCCATTAACATTTCCCATGGCTATTTCAAGTAATCCATTGTCATTTCCATCAAGATCCCCCACGGCTGGTGATGAGCTTGGAAACATTAAATGAAGTTTATTTGAATCTATGGTCGCAAAATATCTCTGTATATAAGTTCCAGAAGTCTCTGTTGCTTGCCATAAAATTCCATGTGTT
>LNGC01000028.1 GCA_001587715.1 Candidatus Methanofastidiosum methylothiophilum
ATAGGGTCTACTCAGACTTTGAGGTGACCCCCTCATCAATGCTTTTGAATTTTGAGATATAGTCAGTGAGCAGGGTAATTTCATGGCAACTTTAAATATTTCATTTGTAATTGAATCATTGACCATATTGATAATGATTACATTTGTAGCATCATTATCGTAATAGTTTCGTGTGTCAGTAACTAGATCATCATTAAATGCAATTCCCATGTTAACAGTAAGTTGATTCAGAACTTCTCTAGTTTTTTTGGTATCGAGGGAGCTGCCACCTCTACCGACCAGCAAAAGGCTTCCACCATCTTTCACAAATTTTTCAATAGCAAATATCTCCGTCTGAGTAAAATTTGATTTAGGAACAATAATTAGAAGGATGTCATAATTTTTTAGAGTATTCTCTGTAATTGGAACTTTATTTTCGGCTAGTGTGAATCCTTTACTCGTAAGCTGGCTAAGAAAAGTATTGTAACCAGCTGTAAAGTTAATTGGCTCATCATGGGCCACATCAATTAGAACTCTTTTTTTTGACTCTGCATTAACATTAAACGGTAAACTAAATACCATTAATGCAATTAAACATAAAACAAATACTTTTTTCATGGAGACACCCTAAATAGCATGATTTAAGAACATTTAAAAGTATATTGTTTCCTTGATTAATGTGCTTGTAACCAAGATTTGCCACTCACCTATCGAAAGCTTTAAATACCAACTGTAATTATTCTGGAATGGTACGGCGACCACAGCGAGAGTGATACACCTGGACTCATCCCGAACCCAGAAGTTAAGACTCTCTGCGTCGTGATTTGTACTGCCAGTGGCGGGAACATCACAACGTCGCCGGCCTTTATATTCTTGGCTATTTATATAATTTAGCCGACTGATGAAAAACTATATGTTTTGAGGAATGAGGTGTTTTAATGGCAGTTTATGTAAAATTTAAAGTCCCTGAAGAGTTAGCAAACAAATCTTACGAATCTCTTGAGATGGTAAGGGACACAGGAAAATTAAAGAAAGGTGCAAACGAAACAACAAAGGCAGTTGAAAGAGGTATTGCAAAATTAGTTTATCTAGCAGAGGATATAACCCCTGAAGAGATTATTGCACACATACCACTACTTTGCGATGAGAAAGAAATACCCTATATCTATGTTCCAAGAAAAGATGAACTTGGTGCAGCAATAGGTATTGATGTTTCAACAGCAGCAGTTGCAGTAATAAAAGAAGGCAAGGCTAAGGAAATTATCGATGACATCATTGTCAAGGTAAAAGAACTTAGAAAGTGATTCAATGGCCGAAATTGATAGGGGAATACCGGCAGAAGTTCTGGAGATTGTTGTTCGTACAGGAGTAACTGGTGACATATTCCAGGTAAGAGTCAAGGTACTCGATGGAATGGACAAGGACAGAGTCATCACAAGAAACTTAAGGGGCCCGGTAAAAGTCGGAGATATCGTTGTTCTAAAGGAAACTGAAAGAGAAGCAAAGGAGATAAAGACGCCAAGGTGAGATCATGCCAAGAAAAGTTAGCTGTTCTTTTTGTGGGGACCCAATAGCTCCTGGAACAGGCCTTATTTTCGTGAGAAAAGATGGAGTTATCTATAATTTTTGTACTCATAAGTGCGAAAGAAATATGGTTGGCCTTAACAGAAAGCCAAGAAAAGTCAAATGGACCGAAGAGTACAGAAAAGAAAAGGCCCTTAGAACTAAAAAATAATTTTATTAATATATTTTTTTAATTGGTGGTTAGCATGAGCGAAAGAACTTTAATTATTTTAAAACCTGATACTGTAATGAGGTCAAATATTGGAAATGTTTTGTCCAGAATTGAAGCAAAAGGATTGAAGATATCAGCATTAAAAATGGAATGGATTTCAAAAGAAAAAGCTGGAACGCATTATGCAGAGCACAAGGGGAAACCCTTTTATGACAGTCTTATTAATTACATCACTTCTTGCCCAGTTATTCTTGGAGTTATTGAGGGGGAAGACGCCATAACTGTGATAAGGACATTATGTGGCTCAACAGATCCTCACAAAGCTGCTCCTGGAAGTATAAGGGGGGACTTTGGATACAAGAAAGGAAATGATATTTTCAATGTAATTCATGCTTCAGACTCTCCTGAAAGTGCAAAGAGAGAGATTTCAATATTTTTCAAAGATCAAGAAGTTTTTAATTACAATAAATAAACGAATCGTTGTTTAAATGATAAGACAGCCAATTATCTCTGTTTTGGGGCATGTAGACCACGGGAAGACCTCCCTTTTGGATTATATTAGAGGCACAGCCGTAGCTTCAAGGGAAGCAGGTGGAATAACGCAGCACATAGGCGCTACTGAAGTACCCATTGACACAGTAAAGACAATCTGTGGAAAAGATTTTGAAAAATGGGGTATTAAACTCCCAGGATTACTATTTATCGATACTCCCGGTCACAAAGCCTTTACTAACTTGAGGTCAAGGGGTGGATCTCTCTCTGACCTGGCTGTTTTGATAGTTGACATTAATGAAGGCTTACAACCTCAGACTCTTGAAAGCATTAATATTCTAAAGAATTACAAGACCCCTTTTGTAATGGCCTTGAATAAGATTGACAGAATTAATGGATTTAATATTATTCCAAAGTCTTCTTTTGGTAACGTAATATCCAAACAGAATGACAGTGTTAAATCACAGCTCGATCAAAAGATATGGGATTTCCAGGCTAAGATGTACGAGCAAGGATTTGATTGCGACCTATACAATAAAATCTCTGACTACACTAAAAAGATTGCAATGGTTCCTGTATCGGCTAAAACAGGCATGGGCGTTTCTGACCTTCTTCTCCTTATTGCTGGTCTTTCTCAGAAGTTTCTGAAAGACAAACTAGAAATTGATGAAAACGACCCCGGTAAGTGTACAATACTCGAAGTCAAGGAAGAAAAAGGACTTGGCATGACTCTTGACGTTATAGTCTACGATGGGGTCGTTAAGAAAAAGGACAATGTAGTATTTGGTGGGAAAGACGGGGTATATGTTACAAGTGTCAGAGCTTTACTTAAGCCTAAGCCACTTGATGAGATAAGGGATCCAAGGAAAAAGTTTGATTCAGTTGAATCTCAGTATGCGGCAGCAGGGATAAAGATTTCTGCACCAGATCTTGAGAAAGCATTGGCAGGGTCTCCTCTTTATGTGGCGACAGACATAGAAAAAACTAAGAATGAAATCTCAAAAGAAATTAAATCAATTAAAATCGAAAGTAATATCTCGGGTGTCGTTGTTAAGACAGACACACTTGGAAGTCTTGAAGCAATAGTGATGGAACTAAAAGAACTGGGCATTGGTATAAGACGAGCAGATATTGGTGATGTCACAAAACAGGATATAATTGAAGCAAAATCAGTAAAAACGGAAGATAAAGTAACGGCAGTTGTTTTTGCATTCAACTCTAAAGTTTTGCCGGATGCAAGAGAAGTTGCTACAAAAGAAGAGATTAAACTATTCGAAAGTGACATTATATACAAATTAATTGAAGATTACGAGGCCTGGAAGAAAGAAGAAGTTGAAAAGGAAAAGAAAAGGAAATTTGAAGGCATCATACGACCTGGGAAGATAGAACTTATGCATCATCACGTTTTTAGAGTTACAAAACCAGCAATTGTTGGAATCAAAGTATTACGTGGAAGAGTAAAAACTGACGTTTCTCTACTAAAAGAAGATGGGAAAAATATTGGAACAGTCAAGACTCTCAAAGACAAGAATGATTTTCTAAAAGAAGCATTACAGGGTAAAGAGATAGCATGTGCAATTGATGGCCCAACAGTTGGAAGGCAGATAAAGGAAGGCGATATACTATATGTCAATATCCCCCTTCCAGATTACAAAAAATTAAAGTTTGAGATTTATAATGAACTAACAGAGGACGAAAAAGAAGTACTTGAAGAATTTATTGTCATAAAGAGGAAGGAGGACTCCCTCTGGGGCATATAATTTTATTACCAAAAGGTTTAAATATGATTTTAAGGTATAGAAATTTGTTAACTTCTTATTATTTAAGTAATTATTTTGAGGTGATTTAGTGGAAGATGTTAAAAAAGGTACTACTACAGTAGCTATTGTTTGTAAGGATGCTGTAGTGTTAGCAACAGATAGAAGAGCTTCTATGGGTTATTTAGTAGCTCACAAGAATGTTAAGAAAGTGTATCAAATTGATGATTACATTGGAGCAACAGTAGCAGGTAGTGTAGGGGATATCCAGAGCTTGATTGGATCTCTTAAGGCCGAAGTAAATTTATACAAGATGAAAAACGGTGCTAAGATGTCTACTAGATCACTTGCCACGCTTACTTCACATATACTACATGGTCAGAGATACTATCCATTAATAGCATGGCTTGTTGTAGCAGGATTCGATGATAAACCAGTTGCATATTCAATAGACCCAATTGGTGGTGTAAACGAAGATAAAGCCATATCAACTGGTTCAGGGTCTCTTGTAGCTTATGGTGTATTGGAATCCATGTACAAGGATGACATGGGCTGGGAAGAAGGCGCATTTGTTGCGATAAAGGCTATTAAGGCCGCAATAGAACGTGACCTTGCTACTGGCAACGGAATTACAATGGCCGTTATTGATAAAGACGGCTACAGAGAACTTTCTGATGATGAAATCGTTGGATTAATGAATCAGAATTAATTCTCTATTTTTTATTTAAATTATTGTTCATATACATAATTCTTAAGAAAATTAGGTGAGTTCTTGTCTTCAGAGGAGATACTTAAAGAAATTAAAAACGTTGTAACGGAAAATATACCTCCAGGTGCAGTCATTACAAATATAGACTTCGAAGGTCCAGAGGTCGTTATATACACAAGAAATCCCGGGATGCTAGTTGACGACGGTGAAATAATAAAAGAGCTAGCGAAGAACTTGAGAAAAAGGGTCATCGTAAAACCTGATTCTGCTGTTCTTACTACGGAAGAAGATGCCGTAAACAAGATTAAAAATATTGTTCCAGATGAGGCTGAGATAACAGATATTACTTTTGATCCTTCGGCTTCAGAAGTGATTATAGAAGCTAAAAAACCAGGGCTTGTAATAGGTAAATCGGGGCAGACTTTGAGAGATATAACAAGAGTCGTAAGATGGGCGCCTATAGTCAGAAGAAGTCCTCCTTTACAGTCAGACACTATCAAGGCGGTCAGAGCCACACTTCAGAAAGAGGCTGACGAAAGAAAAGCTATATTAAAAAAAATAGGTCACAAAATCTATAGATCTCAGGATGTACGCTCCGAATGGATAAGAATTTCTCTTCTAGGTGGATTTAGGGAAGTGGGTAGATCATGTATTTTGCTTCAGACTCCAGAGTCTAAAGTTTTATTAGATTGTGGTGTCAACGTTGCAACAAATGATCCAAAACATGCATACCCTCATCTAGATGCCCCAGAGTTCAAATATTTACTCGGTGCAAAGGAGCTTGACGCCGTTATAATAAGTCACGCCCACCTTGACCACTGCGGATTTGTTCCTTATTTATACAAATATGGTTATGAAGGCCCAGTATATTGTACTCCACCAACAAGAGATCTAATGACAATGCTACAGTTGGACTACATAGATATTGCATTTAAAGAAAATCATCCTTCACCTTATACAAAAAAGGATGTTAAGAGTGTCATTCATCATACCATACCCGTCGACTATAAAGAGGTAAGAGACATCTCACCCGATATCCGGCTCACATTTCATAATGCAGGCCACATACTTGGCTCGGCTATGGTACACTTGCATGTTGGAAACGGACTCCATAATATTGTTTATACTGGCGACTTTAACTTTGAAACATCCAAGCTTTTGGAAAAGGCTAACTTCAAGTTCCCACGTCTTGAATCATTGTTAATTGAAGCAACATACGGTGGATCTCACGACATGCAGATGCCAAGAGGAGAGGCAGAAAAGAATCTTTTGAAGATAATCTATGATACAACTTCCCAAGGTGGAAAAGTATTAATTCCAGTTCTTTCAGTTGGAAGGTCACAAGAAATCATGCTTGTGCTTGAAGAGCTCATGGAAGGTGGAGCTTTAGAAAAAATGCCAGTTTATCTTGACGGGATGATATGGGAAGCAACTGCTATCCACACAGCCTACCCGGAATATCTGTCTAAAGAGTTAAGGGAAATGATATTCCACCAGGGAAAAAATCCATTCTTATCTGAAACTTTTGAAAATGTTAAAACTAACGACAAAAGAAAAAGCATACTTGAAGGGCCACCATGCATCATACTTGCAACTAGCGGAATGCTTGTTGGTGGGCCATCCGTTGAATATTTCAAAGCATTAGCAGACGACGTTAGAAACTCAATAGTCTTTGTAAGCTACCAGGGAGAAGGTTCACTTGGAAGAAAGGTCCAAAAAGGTATGACAGAACTTCCGCTTATGGGATCAAACGGTAAGAACGAAATGGTCCATATTAGGATGAAAGTTTACACCGTCGATGGATTTTCAGGCCACACAGATAGAAATGGGCTAATGGAATTTATAAAAAGATTAAATCCAAGACCTGAAAAAATAATAACTGGCCATGGAGATCCTGCAAAATGTACAGACTTTGCAAGCACAATCTATAGGAAGTTCAGAATAGAGACTAAAGCACCATCAAATCTTGAGACAATAAGATTAAGCTAGGATTAATATGGAATTTTATTACGCAGTATATCGTCATGGTCATGAGCTAATGGTAGCAGTCTGTGATGAGGATACCATAGACAAAAGCTTTTCTTGCAACGAAAAAGGGATAAAACTAGATGTAAAAAAATCTTTTTACGGAAAAAATAAAGGTCAAAAGGATGAAGTTTTACCCCATATGAATAATGCAACAATCCTAAATCTCGTTGGGAAAGAGATTATAGAAATTGCTTTAGGCGAAGGTCTCATAAGCAAAGAGTGTATCTTAGTGATTGGTAATACATTGCATGCCCAGAGAGCTAAGATGTGAAATCTAATTTTCATAAAAAGAAATTTAAACAATATTTTTTATTCATTGTTATGGAAAGATGCTTTGTTTGCGGTAAGGAGGATACTCTAACAGATGGTAGATGCAGGGAGTGCTATCTAAAAGAATCTTTTCAATTTTCCATTCCTGGAAAGATAAAAGCACCTTACTGTAAAAGCTGCAATTCCTATTATACAAACAGATGGAAAACTCTTGAAGATAAGAGTTCATTCATAAATGAAATCCTAAAAAATAATGTTTCTTCAAATCGAGATATCGAGTTTGTTACAGAATTCTCAAAAACAAAAGAAGAAATTCAGGCAAAAGTTGATTTAACTGAAGAAGGCAATATTTCCAAGATTAAACTTACTATAAGGCCTTTTCAGGAGGATCCATCATTTGACATGGAAGCTTCAACTGAAATACATCTGTCTGGCGAGCAATGTCAGAGGTGTTCTAGATTCTATGGCGGTTATTACGAAGCAATACTCCAGATAAGAAACGATGAGAAAAAAATCGAGCTAGACCGAGCAAATGAAATATTGGAGATAATAGATGATCTTTCGGACAAGCTGATATCCAAAGATAGAATGGCATTTATTGCAAGAGTTGAGGAGCTAAAAGAAGGAATCGATATCTATATGGGATCTCTATCTGCAGCAAGAAAAATTGCAAATGAGCTTATCAAGAGATTCAGCGGTTCTACTGGGGAAGCCCATAAACTTATGGGACTAGATAGAGATTCAGGAAAAAAGATTTACAGGACAACTGTAACGGTCAGATTAAAAAATCTTACACAGAGATATGCTTATTATCGTAGCCATTTATATTTACTTGATATTGCTGGGGATAACTTCAAACTCACATCACTTGAGGATGAAAGTCAATTAAGTATAAAGGGAAAGGAGTTTGAAAAGGAACTCAAAAAAGAATCCATAAGGGTAATCGATAAGGATTTGCTTGAAGTAATAGATCTTTCAGTAACAGAAATTACCCCTGAAAGGTATCAGATGATGAAATTATCGGGGGACTATGAGTCCTTTTATATTCCAAAAGAAGAAGTTCACCTAATAAGAGAACTAAAAACAGGGGACAATGTCAAGGGTGCAATTATCGACAACAAGATTATTATTATTGAACAAGAAAGTATTATTTAAAACAATTAGATTATAAAAAGTTTCAACTCGGTCGTTATTCTTTTAAGCAATTTTTATACCTCATGCACGGCGATTCTAATGGTAAAAGATAAAGTTGTTTTGGCTTATTCTGGTGGTCTTGATACCAGTGTCATCTTGACTTGGTTGATAGATGAAGGATATGACGTAATATGTTTCATAGCCGATGTTGGTCAGGATGAAGACCTCAAGGCCGCTAAAGAAAAGGCAATAAAATGCGGAGCAACGAAGGTATATGTTGAAGATTTGAGGACGGAGTTTGTTACAGACTTCATCTTCCAGGCATTAAAAGGAAACGCAATGTATGAAAACAGATACTTATTAGGTACATCACTTGCAAGACCTATAATCGCAAAGAAACAGATTGAGATTGCTCAAAAAGAAAAAGCAAAATACGTTGCGCACGGTGCAACAGGAAAAGGTAACGATCAGGTCAGATTTGAACTAACTTATTATGCCTTGAATCCTTCTATTCATGTAATAGCACCCTGGAAAATTCCAAAGTATTTGCAGCAATTCCAGGGAAGGAGCGACTTGATAAAGTATGCAGAATCAAAAGGCATACCAATTAAGGCTTCAGTTTCAAAACCTTACAGCGAAGATGGTAATTTAATGCACCTAAGCCACGAGGCAGGCATTTTAGAAGATACCATGCTCACCCCCACAGAAGACATGTTCGAGATAACAAAATCACCAATGGACGCTCCAAACAAACAAACAGTAATAGAAATAGACTTCAAAAACGGACTTCCAGTAAAAGTCACAAATAAAGAAGACGGAACTGTAAAGACTAAACCTTTAGAGATGTTCTTATATCTAAATGAGCTTGCAAAAGAAAATGGTGTCGGCAGAATTGATATAGTTGAGAACAGGTTTGTTGGTATAAAGAGCAGAGGGGTATACGAAACTCCAGGTGCCACAATACTATGGGCAGCTCACAGGGACATTGAAGGAATAGCAATGGACAGGGAAGTCATGCATATTAAACAGACTTTAGAGCCAAAGTTTGCAGAGCTAATATACAATGGATTCTGGTACTCCCCGGAAATGGACTTTTTGATGGCAGCATTTAACAAGAGTCAAGAGTTCATTGATGGAAAAGTTGTAGTTGGATTATACAAGGGTAACGTAATGATTCTTGGAAGAGAGTCCCCTACATCACTATACAACAAAGAACTGTCAAGCATGGATGTTGAGGGTGGATTTGACCAGACCGATTCTAAGGGATTCATAAGAATAAATGCTATTAGGCTAAAAGCACACAAAGTTATTTTGAACAAGAAAACACTTGGTTTAAAATAATTTTTTATTTTTTTATAATTTCATCCCTTCTTCTATAGCCATAAGCCAGTTCATGAAGGTGTTGAAAGAACCCCTTATTGCGGGTATATCCTCTGATTCTATTGTGATTTTTAGAGCATTACCTTCTGTTTCAATCTTTGATTTAGTCTTATAAAAAGGGGAGCTGTCTTCTTCAATTCTTAGGAGCCTTTCTATATCCTTTGCTTTCTCGTGGATGTAGACAATTTCAATAATGGCATCCTTCATAAATTAATATAATCTAAAATCCTTAAAAGGTTTCTTTCGGAGATAACAATATCGGCTTCATCTTTTACCTCTTCGTCCTTGGGGTCAAAGGCTATAGAAATGCCCGATAGATTAAACATTGGGATGTCATATTTCGAATCACCTATTGATACTATATCTTCTTTCTTTAAGTTATTTTTTTCAATAATGTGGGCCATAACTATATCCTTTCTTAATAGGTCAACACGCCATACGTCCCCTCCAGTAAGATATCCCTTCTCATCATACTGAAATCCATTTGCCCAAATGTCATAGATGCCTAACAAATCCCCTGCATTTTTAGCCAATAAATCAATACCCGCAGAAATTATAAAAAGTTTTAATTTTTTTTCTTTTAAGATTTTTATACATTCTCTAACACCATCAATAAAGAGATAATCTTTCAATGCGTTTTCTACTTCACTTTTGTGTGGTAAATGACCATCTCTTTTCCACAAAGAAACGTCCTCTCTTATCCATTGGCCATAATCTATTTCTTTTGAAAAATATCTCCTCATATTCTCCTTTCTTTTTTCTTCATCCGCACCAAAATATTCATGAAGCCTTTCCCAAGAGGAGTGAGATTCTATCAGTACCCCGTCTAAATCAAAGACTATAGCACTAATCATAACTTTAGAAAAATAATCATTGTATTTAAAACTTTAGAAAATCTTTTATTGTGACATAATAACTGACAGTTGTGAAGC
This sequence comes from Candidatus Methanofastidiosum methylothiophilum, assembly GCA_001587715.1. GTDB lineage: Archaea > Methanobacteriota_B > Thermococci > Methanofastidiosales > Methanofastidiosaceae > Methanofastidiosum. The sequence continues at coordinate 10,417 of LNGC01000028.1, forward strand.
TTATCGTCTACAATTTGGGCCAAGATGATCCTAAGAAATGCACTGCTCACAGACTACTGAAGTTTGGTGAAGTGACATTTGTAAATACTGTAAAGAGCTTACACAATAATTGTATACTGTTGAATCCATTCTCAAAGGAAGTGCTGTCCCCAGCAGATATTAAGTTTTCAAAAAATGGCATTGTTGCGCTTGACTGTTCATGGGTAGAAGCAGAGAGAAGCTTTGAAAAAATAAAATCAAGAGTTCAGGGGAGAATTCTGCCATTTTTAGTTCCTTCAAACCCAGTCAATTACGGTAAACCAGGGAAACTATCCACGGCTGAAGCATTTTCAGGTGCACTATATATACTGGGGGAGAAAGAGCACTCGAGAAAGATTTTATCAACATTTAACTGGGGAGATGAATTTTTTAAAATTAATCAGGAATTACTAGAAGGATATTCAAAATCTAAAGATAGTGAAGATGTTTTAGATTTTCAAGAGAAATATTTAAAAGGGATTAAGAACAGAAAAAGTTCTATAGAGGCGATGTAATGAAGAACGAGTTAGCAGAAAAGAGACTTTTTCATGTAAAGATTTGCATGAAATGTAACGCGAGAAATCCATGGAAAGCTGAAAGCTGCCGAAAGTGTGGATACGCAGGATTGAGAGGAAAAGCAAAAGAATCAAGAGTATAAAATAGGTATTAGATCTTTTATTCCATCAACTTTTTTATCTCCTATTTTTATTCCTATAAAATGGCATCCAGCACCTTTAGCTGCAGCCATATCAGATTTTGTATCCCCTACGAATAACATCTTAGTAACTGGCACTTTTAGTATCTCAGAAGCTTTCAGAAGCATATCTGGATGTGGTTTTGGTCGTTCAACGTCATCAATACACATCACAACTTCAAAATACTTGTGAAGGTCAAAATAATTAAATGTTTTATCTAGGTTCATTCTTGGCGTGTTAGTTGCAACACCAAGTCTGAATTCTTTCAAGGCATCTAGAGTTTCATGGACTTTTTCATGTAGCTTCATTAAATGTACATTATTCCTTTGATTCCTCAATGCAACCTCAACTGCATCTTTTCCAAGATTGTACCTCTTCAAATCTTCTTCAACAGAAGGGCCCCAGAATATCTCTCTGTAAGTCTGTCTATCGACTACATCCTTTCCAAACTCAACTAAAGTCTGATTAAAAGAAGTAAACCAGCTTTCAAAAGAGTCAAGTAGAACACCATCAACATCGAAAACAATAGAATCTAGCTCCATGAGTTTAAGGCCAAGATTCTTTATTTAAGTTTTGTTATAGTAAGGTATATAAAATTTGAAGTACATAGTTATTATTTGGATTATAATATATTTTGTAAAAACAGGAGGAGGTAAGAAAATGAAATTTGTGATATCAAGAGTAAGCAAAGGCAATTCAAACCCTGAAGACCCTCCCTGTGTAGACGCCCAATTTGATGAAAAAAATAAATGCTGGACCAAAGAATTTCTTGATTTGAAGAATCTTATGATATTCTTCAGTACGTACGGAGATTTAGTAATAAAAGAGAATGAAAAGACCCAAATGGCTGAAATAGTCATATATGATGACTGGGAAGAAATAATGACAAAATTGAAGAGATAAATTATTTCTTTTCAAGTATTTTTATCAAGTGCCAGCCAAACTGTGTTTTAACAGGACCAACTACCGATCCCACATTTCCCTCAAAGGCGGCCTTTTCAAATTCCTTTACCATCTTCTGTCTGGAGAAAAATCCTAGATCGCCACCCTTTTTGCCCGAGGGGCATTGGGAGAATTTCTTTGCAAGTTCAGAGAAGTTGTCTCCTCTTTTTATTTTTTCAAGAACTTCTTTTGCTAGTTCTTCTGATTTAACTAGAATATGTGCGGCATGAACTTCTTTTACCATAAATTTGATTTTAAAATATTATATAAAAGAGTAACGGAATCTAATAGTTAAGGATATTAATAATCGATTATTAATTATATATCTTATATTATAGATTATTATTAATTTCTCTTAATAATACCATTAAATTTATATATAAGTTATGAAAAAAATAAATGATTATTTAATAAATATGGCGCTGGAGGGGAAATGTTATCTAATGATTTGATAATGTGTAACACTAAGTTAAGTGAGGCTTATTCGCAGTTAGAGATACATTGCCATGATATGGCTAGACTCGTTGATTGCATTGGAAACTCTCTCTTTATCATAAATATCATAGCTGAAATGAAAATTGAAGATCAAAAAACATTGGAAAAGATATTGGGGGAAGTTATAGTCATTAGGAGTACTTTGGGCGAAATTGAAGACAAATGGGGCAATTCAAAAGTATTTAAGGAGAAAATGCTTGAATATCTTTTAGAGTAAAGTTCATATCGATATATCTATACTAATTATTAAAGAAAAAGTAAGTCTAAATTTATCTTTCTGCTAGGTATACCCCAAATATTACAAGTATTCCACCGATCACTGTGAATATTGTAATTACCTCTCCAAGGAGAAACCAAGCCATTATTGCAGTAACAACAGGAACGAAGTATAAAAACATTGCAACATTAGAGGCTTTTTCACATTTCATTGATCTGTTCCAGCATATGTATGCGTATACTGAGCATAAAAGAGAGAGGTATAACACAGAGCCTAAGCCTAAAATTGTAACTCCCCCAATAAAAGAAAATCCAGATTCAAACAATGCCATTGGAAACAAAAATATAGTTCCAAATAAGAATGAGAAGGAAGTCATAGACAGAGGAGTTCTTTGTTCCATTGTCTTTTTTCCGGCAACAGAGTATGCTGCCCAGAATACACCAGTCAATACTATTAGAATGTCTCCAATATTGATCTTTTGAAATCCTGAGAGTGAACCATTGACTACAATTATGACCGCACCAATAAATGAAACTAATATCCCAAAAGCCGTCTTTTTGTTAAGAGCCTCACCTAGAAAAATCATTGCAAAGATTGCTATAAAAGGAACATTGAAATTTATCAGAATCGATGAGTTTATTGCAGATGTAAATTTTAATGCGTATACTTGAATTGCCTGTACTAGGGTTACACCAAGAAGGCCAAGAATTGAGAAAGTAATTATTTCATTTTTATTAATCCTAAGACTCTTCTTCCCTTCAAGCTGATATGTAATAGCAACAATTACGGGGCACGCAATAAGAAATCTAAAGAATGCAAGAGAATAAGGGGGGATCTCTGTTAATCCCCACTTTATAGCAATCCACGATCCAGACCAAATTAGGACTAAAGCTAGTAGTTCTATGAATGTCTTAGGTTTCATTTGGCATCTTTTTCCTTCTATTTTGCAAGTTTTGAGAGATGCTTTATTCTTTTAAGCATATTGGGGTGTGTACTCATTAGCTCCATTATGCTAGCAGAAGTACCTACTCTAACTCCACCATGCCTTACAGCTTCAAGTTCATGTCTGTCAATAGTGCCGCTCATATCTCTATCTACTTCTGTGAGCTCATTAAAATCGCCCATCGCCTTAGTTGGATCATTCATGAAGAATGCTTTGATTCCTTCTATTCTCTGTACTTCTCTTTTTGGTGTCTTTGCAGTACCGTATGTAAGTTTGTAAAGGGCGGATGCTAAGTAGTGTGGCTCATTTCCTATTTCTGTGCTTCCTTTGTCTGCATAGTATTCTCTTATCCTCGACCCATACATCACCAATAGATTTGTAATAAAGTATACCACTAATGCTACTATCCCAACCATAGCTGTTCCCATTGAATTTCTGTCATTACTTGTACCTACTCTTCCACCGAATAACGAAGACATGTACATGTAATAAGCTATCATTGGAACAGCACTAAGTAAAGTAATAATCGCCATGTCACTATGTTTCACATGAGAAATTTCGTGCCCTACGACCGCCTTAAGTTCGTCCTCTGAAAGTAAATTTGTAATCCCCTCTGTTACGCACACTCTTGCATCCCCTTTTGATCTTCCAAAAGCAAATGCATTTGGCATTGTTGTTGGGCAGATGCCGACTCTGGGGGTTTTCTTTAGGCCTGCTTTTCTTGCTTGCTCTTCGACCATTCTGTAGAGCTTTGGATTATCCCCTTCAGTGATGTATCTTACCTTCATTGATGATTCGACCATCTTTGGCCCAATCATATACTGAACAAACATCATACCAAGTGCCATTATAACTGTGTAATTCACAAAGCTCTGCCCTGAATAACCAACGGCAGCACCTACAAAAAGTAAAAATCCATATATAATAACAAACATTACTCCAATTAACGTATACATTCTCATTTGAAGCCACATATTTTCCACCTAGAATTCAATTAACTTGTTATTATTTAAATATTTCTTATAATCTTTTGAGAAAATAGGATTGCTTAGACCTTAACTGAAGTGCGACTGGCGGGATTCGAACCCGCGCTTGAAGCTTGGGAAGCTCCAGTCCTAACCACTAGACTACAGTCGCTTCAAGTACAAATGTGTAAATGCAAATTTATAAATTTATCTTTTCGAAAAGTCTCCCAATAATAAATCCAATTGCAGTGCATGTTTCAAGAGAAATACCTTCGCCAGTTATATCAAGGTGGTGCATTGTCATCTTCCTGATCTCTCTAGGTAAGCCTCGCCTACCAAGCCCAATAAATAAAACAGAATCATCGCCTTCTCGAATATTCTTAGCCACGGTATCCAAATCACAACTCTTTTCTGGCTTTGATGTCGTAGATATGAAAACACCTTTTAGCTTGTTAGGGTCATCAGTAGCTATCAGTTTACCATGTTTGATAAGCTCTTCAATATACTTTCCGCCATCTCCTATGGTTGTGTTTTCCTTTACCTCTTTTAAAAGAAACTCTTTGTAATCCTCTTTGAAGGGAAAATCAAAAAGACACAGGTCAAATCCCGTATAAAAACATAGTGGGGCGGCCCTTGCAATATTCCTTGAATGAATATCGTGCCATTTTAATTTGTCATAAGTGTTTACAATACAGATTGTTACTTTCCCTTTAGGGCTTCTTTGTTGACTCACCTTTAACAACTCCTGTTGCAATAATATGGGATACTCTTAGGGGTTCTGG
>LNGC01000029.1 GCA_001587715.1 Candidatus Methanofastidiosum methylothiophilum
TTTAATCTCAAGCGAAGCTGGTTTATATAAAATAATTGAATTTATACCTTCATTTATTGGATGTTTTGAAAGATTGTGAATTATTGGTGTGCAACTACAACCTTTTCTGTTTGTGGGATCATCTGTTCCGTTTTTCATTACTCTGATACCAAAAGGTTCTAGAAGAGAATTAATAGATTCTCTTGTTGGTTCAATCATATCCTGTTCGTGAGAAGCAAGAACAAGAAGACTTCCACCATTTTCAACGAATTTTGTAAGTGCAGTTATTCACTTTCTTCTAAAGGATTGTTTGGATTCCACAAAAAAACAATATCACTACCTCTAAGCGAATCATCTGTAAAAGGAGTAGTAGAAACTTTATTTTTAAATCCTAATGATGAAAGCTCTTGAAAGAGAAATTTTCCTGTGCCTTCAGGGTCTCCCCACCAGTTGTCTGTGTCGTGATATTTATCAATCAGTATAGTTTTTTCAGCAGAAACAAGATTTAAGGATAATAATAAAATTATTAGTACAAAAGCATATTTTTTCATAAAAATAAATCTAGGATTTAATTTATAAGCATTTTTAATGATTATTCCTGCTTTGTTCAGCTTCTAAAAGTCTTCTTTGAGCCATAATACAGTTATCGTAGACAACTTCTATCCCATTATCTTTACAGAATATTATTGCTTTTTCTGATTCAGAGCCAGGTTGCATCCAGACTTTAGTTATCCCAATTTCTTTGCATTCTTTGACTATCTGTTCTGTAATATGGGGGGGAACTACAGTGTCAACAACATCCACTTTAACTGGTATTTCAGAAAGCGAATGATAACATTTGTCACCCTCTACGGTATCAACTTTTGGATTTACAGGGATTACCTTGTACCCCGAAGCTCTTAAATCTCTGTAGATTATATTCCCATATTTATCTCTATTGTCAGACGCCCCGACTATAGCTATGATATTTTTTTTATCAAGAAAATGTTTAAATTCCAGAATATCACACCCTATTGATTACTTTTTCAATTCTGTCCATGGCTTCAGAAAGGTCACTCTGTGGAACATCAGCAAATGAAAATCGTACATATCCGTCCCAATCTTTTCCAAATGAAATCCCTGGCACGCACAATACCTTTGCCACCTTCAATAAGAACTTTGCAAATCCTAATGAATCCATTCTATATGAAGAGATGTCAGAAAATGCGTAGTATGCACCCTCTGGAAGATTTGAAGGAAGTCCAATTTCGTTTAGTCTCTTAACAACAAAGTCTCTCCTCTTCTTGTATTCTTCAGTTGTAGCTTTTACAAAATTCATTGAAGTTTCATCATTTACAGCTTTTAGTGCTGCAACTTGAATAAAGTCAGGGGCGCTTACAACAAGACTGTTGTGAATTGGCAGAATATTATTTATGATATCTTCAGTTGAATGCATATAGCCTATCCTCCAACCTGTCATAGAATATGCCTTTGAAAATCCCGATAAAGTTATTATATTATCCTTTCCGTATTTTGCAATGCTTTCATGTTTTTTTTCAAAAACAATGTAATCATATATTTCATCTGAAATTACAAGAAAATCCTGGTTTACGGCCATATTCTGAAGCCTCTTTAGTTGTCTCCCCTCATAGATCTTACCCGTCGGATTATTTGGTACATTAATCAGCATAGCCTTTGTTTTATCATCAATTGAATCCTCTATTGCCTCCATGTCAAGTGAGAAGTCACCTTTTTTACAAGGAACTTCAATAACATCGGCCCCTACAAATTCTGCCATTATCCTAAAAAAAGGATGTGAAGGGGTAGGAATGATAACTTTATCTCCTCTCTCCACATAGCTTAGAAGTGAGATTGATATACCTTCACTTACCCCAACAGTAACAAGTATCTCTTCAGGTCTCGCATCAATCTTGTTATATTCTCTCATCTTGTTTGCTAGAGACACTCTTAATTCTTCTATGCCACGAGAAAGAGTATATTTAGTATGACCTTCATCAAGCGCTTTCTTTGCGGCATTAATAACTGGCAAGGGAGTTTTAAAGACAGGTTTTCCCTGGCCCATATTTATAAGACCTTCAACTTTTTTAGAAAGTTCATTCATTTCTTCAATACCTGATAATTTTATCTTTGAAACCCCAGACGCAACTTTTACCATACATGTTAATTAGAAAAAATTATATTTAATTATTTCGGTATAACCTTAAAAATGAATTGTATCTAGTTTTAATCATGATAGCAAGTATTATAGGTGCTACAGGATATACAGGTGGAGAAGTATTGAGACTTCTTTTAAATCATAATAAAGTTGAGATTGGAACCCTAACTTCTGAAAGCTACGCAGGAAAAAAAGTTTCAGATGTCCATCCAAATCTTACTGGATTAGTTGATCAAAATTTTGTAGATCTCAACATTAATAAGATAATAGGTGAATCTGATATTATTTTTGCCGCTTTGCCACATGGTGCATCAAATGAGATAATCTCAAAAATATATAAAGCAAATGAAAATATTAATCTGGTGGATTTAAGTGGTGATTTTAGATTTGATGATCTGACCGTCTATGAAGAGTGGTACAAAATTAAACACACGGATCCAGAGCTCAATAAAAAGGCTGTTTTTGGATTACCAGAGCTATATAAAGATAAAATAAAAAAGGCTAAACTCATAGCAAATCCTGGGTGCTACCCTACAAGCGCAATACTTGGCTCTGCACCTCTTTTGAAGAATAAACTTGTAAAGACTGATGTAATTGTTGACTCAAAGTCGGGAGTTTCAGGTGCTGGGAAAAAACTTACCGCTAATACACATTTTCCCGATGCTAATGAGAATTTTTCAGCATACGGTATAGCTACCCACAGGCATTCTCCAGAAATTCAGCAGGAAATGGAAAAATTATTTGGAAACAATGTGAACCTATCTTTTACGCCACATCTTGTTCCGATTAACAGGGGGATATTGACAACAATCTATATGACATTCAATCAGTTTATGGAGACAAAAGACGTCATTAGCCTATATCGTGAATTCTATAAAGATTGTCCTTTTGTCAGAGTTTTGGACGAAGGAAAGTTCCCACAGACCAAAGCAGTTGCAGGTTCCAACTACTGTGATATCGGTATAAAATCGGATAAGAGGACAGGCAGAGTAATTGCAGTTTCAGCAATTGATAATCTTGTGAAAGGAGCTTCAGGACAGGCTGTTCAGAATATGAATCTTATGATGGGATTTGATGAAAAAGAAGGTCTTAATGTAGTTCCCCTATACCCCTGAGGTGATTTAATGTTTGATGATCTTTACAATAATTTAGAGGATATAAAAGAATTGAAGGACAAATTGGTAGTGATAAAATACGGCGGTCACGCAATGAAGGACGAAGAGCTAAAAATGGCCTTTGCTAAAGACATTTCTTTGATTAAATCTCTTGGAGCATCACCTGTTATAGTTCATGGTGGGGGCCCGGAGATAACTTCTATGCTTGATAAGCTTGGAATTAAATCTGAATTTTACAAAGGGCTTAGGATAACTGAAAAAGATGCAATGAAAGTTGTTGAAATGATTCTCCACGGGGTAGTTAACAGAGAACTTGTCACTCTAATTAATAACGAAGGTGAATATGCAGTTGGGCTTTCAGGAAGAGATGGCAGCATAGTAAAAGCAACTAAAAAAACTGTTGACGACGTAGACCTCGGTTTTGTCGGTGAAGTGAACTGTGTAAATACTTGGCTTTTGTGGACTCTTATAGACGAAGGGTACATACCAGTTATTTCTCCCATAGGCGAAGGTGAAAAGGGCGGGTATAATGTAAATGCCGATGAATTTGCATACTCAATTGCTGCAGCTATGGGCGCTGAGAAATTATTATTGATCACTGATGTAGATGGCATATACCTTGATTCAAATGATTCTTCAACAAGGGTACCACTCTTAAATGAATCAGATGCAAACTCTATGATTGACAAAGGAAAGATATCAGGGGGGATGATTCCCAAAGTACTTTCATCTATTTCAGCATTAAAAGAAGGCGTTGGGGAAGTTCATGTAATAAATGGAAAATCAAAACATGTCATCCTCCAGGCATTAATTGATGCCGAAAGCTGTGGAACAAGAATAATTCTATGATTTATCTTCTAGCTTAATCGAATCGATTAATAAAATTCCATTTAAGTTTTCTATTTTTATTCTTGATTTTTCTATTATTAATTTCTTTTTGAATATTGGACAATCTGTGACAAAAGTCTCATACTCGCCACCTTCTCCAGCAATATGCACGCCATATTTTTTGTTCAGAAATTTTAATTTTTCAAGGATTTCTTCATCAATTACCTTTCCAAGAAAAGATTCATCAAGACCGAGGGCGGAAACTGAAACTATAACGATCTTAAATCCATTATTGATTAATTCTTCCATATATTCTTTTGTATCCCTTTTCCATAGTGGGGCATAGTGAAATATCCCGTAATGATCTGCAATCTTCTGTATCCTCTCTCTCTGATAATTTGACTCAATAGCCCCTGTTATAATCCCATCGATTTCCTTGTTTTTTACAAACTCTCCAATTATATCTTCTAATTCCCTGACCTCTTTTTCCTTTTCACCTTTTACTGATTTCCTTACTAATGGAATCCCAATAACTTTTGCCTGAAACGATGTCAATGAAATATTGGGAACATGAAACATGTAGGAATCATCTCTCTCTGACTCTAATGACAGAAGACAAACAACTTCGTGCCCTTCTCTCATTGCAAGATAGGTGGCATAAAGTGAGTCTTTTCCCCCAGAAAATAAGGATAACATTCTCATAATTCAAATAAACTCAAAAAATTTAAATACCTTCTGCCATATTAAGATTTATGAAAAAGATTTTAGGATTGTCTGTCTTTGGGGTTATACTTTTATCTATTTTCTCTCCTTTAGTTTTCGCCGAAAATGACAATATTTTATTTTATGGAGAAAGTCTTGGGAAAATTGAAGATTCAATTAAGAGTAATTATAACATTACTAAAACACAACAGTTTCCCCAAAATCTTTCGCCGTATAAGGTTATTACAATAATAAACCCTGAAAGGGGAATAGCTTCTGAAGAGATAACAAGAATACTTGATTTTGTTAACTCTGGAGGCACTCTTTTGATAATTGCAGATGATTATACCGAGGCAAGTTCAATAACTCAGATAAATCGCCTTCTAACTTCTTTGAATATTGAAGTCAATGTGGACAGAGTATATGACGATACAAACTTTGCAAACTATAATACCAATATTTTGGTAAGAGGTGATGGAAATTACCCTCCTTCTAGGGGTGTTTCCAATATTCTTTATGTTAGTGGTTCAAGCCTTAGAGGAAAATTCGACGGTGAATTAAAAAGTAACACCACTTCATATTCTAAAAATTATGATGAAGTTCTAACTTATGGGAAGGGGCAAAGGCCCACTGTTTCTGGTTTCGTGAAACATGGAGAAGGGATGATAATAATCGTCGGAGATAAATCTCTATTTGAAGATACTTATGTAGTTCAGGAAGACAATGCTCTTTTTGCCATGAATCTATTTGACTTTGCACTGGGAAATTCCAGTCGTATAACACAAAGAGTTCAATACAAAGAAAATTATGATCAAGAAGCCAATTCTTTTTTACCATACTTTGATTCTGTAAAGAAGAACGGTTTTTCTGAAATGAAACAAAATGAGACTAACACCATTACCTCTTTGATCCAGCAGGCGCAGAGTAAATATTCATTTGGCCTTTACAGAGAAGCTTACACTACTATCTCCCAAGCAATTACTATTTTTGAAGCACAAATAGATTCCATTGACTTTGAATTCGAAGAAAAACTTCAGAAAGCAAAGAACTTAGAGAACGAAGCAAGAAGTAAAGGGATAGCAGTTGCTGATGAAGCTTCATTCAATGAAGGAGTATATTACTTAACTCAGGCCGAAAAAGAAACTAATCTTACAAAGAGAATTGAACTTATTGATAAGTCAATTGAAGTACTTGAGAAGTTTGGTCAGGGGGATATGCAAAGAGCTAAAATAGAAATTGATACAGCAGATAGTAAATTAAAGGAAGCAAAAAAGACCTTATTTTATGAAAATGATGTTCAAAAAGCAGATGAACTCTTAACTGATGCAAAAAAACTTTTTAATAGGGGGAAATATTTAGAAGCATTTTCTACAGCAACTGAATCCCAGAAATATTCAGAGAGGGCAATAGAAAAATACAATATATTTAAAATCATTATTGCTCTAGCCCTGTTATTAGGTGCATTGTTTCTAATGATCATAACAAAGAGGATTTTATCATGGAAAGCACAAAGGAAAAAATAACTTCTTTTTACAAAAATGAAGTTTTCTCAACAATAAGAGATAACAAAAATCTGATGTTAATCTCTCTAGGATTATTCCTATTGGGATCAATTTCTGGATTCTACATATTTAAAATATTATTGAATAACAACCCCGAGGTGATTGATACATTCTTAAAGGAATTTCAGGACATGTTTGGACCTTTAAAGGAGATGACTTCGCTTGAATTATTTTATACAATATTTTTTGTTAACACAAGAACATCCTTTTTGATAATGATGCTTGGAGTTTTTCTGGGATTATTTCCTTTTATGTCCCTTTGGGGAAATGGAACTGTATTAGGGCTCATATATGGAAAATTTATCGCTGAAGGGGGGAATCCTATAGTTTTCCTGATGGGTATACTCCCTCATGGGGTGATTGAAATTCCTGCAATTTTAATAGCAGCATCCCAAGGCTTTAGAATTGGCAAAGAAATTATTTCGCCTCCTTTTGGGAAGTCAAGGTCAGAGTCTCTAAGAGTAAATATCCGGATGGGATTAAAATTATTTGCACTAATAATACCCTTATTGCTAGTTGCTGCATTTATTGAGGTATACATATCTGCCTATCTTTTTAAAGCAAACTTATGACAATTCGTTATATTTATAAATGATTATCTTTCCTGACTTTAAGCTCTTGGTGGATAAAATGGATATAAACTCACTACTTTCCCAATCTTATTTTGACAACACCATAATATCTTACCTAATATTTTTTTTAACAATGACAGGATTTGTAATTTTTGGGAAGATGATGTATTACTTTTCAAAATCAATCTTGAAAAAAATTGCAAAGAAAACACAATCAAAATTTGACGATATATTCGTTGATATGATAGAGGAGCCACTTATAGTATTTATTGTAATTTTTGGGATTAGTATTGGTTGGAGATTTCTTTCATTTCCAAATTATCCTTTAATTCCAAAATATTATAGTCACATAATTTACATGATCTTAACTTTAAATATCGCTTGGTTTATATCTAGATTTCTAGATTCATTAATTGAGCACTATCTTATCCCCCTAACTCAAAAAACTAAAACAGAGTTAGATGATCATCTTTTACCAGTAATTAGAAAAATGATTAGTGTTATTGTTTTTGGAATTGCAATTATTACTATCTTGGATGAGTTTGGAATTGAAATTGGGCCAATGCTAGCAGGTCTTGGGATCGGAGGACTTGCATTCGCACTTGCATCGAAAGACCTTATCAGTAATCTATTTGGCTCGACGACTGTTTTACTTGATAAGCCTTTCTTTTTAGGGGAGAGAATAAAAGTAGGTAGTTACGATGGTACCGTAAAGGAAATAGGCATTAGGACAACACAGATAGAAACTCTTGAAGGTTCACTTGTTTACATACCAAATTCAAAGTTTACATACACAGAAGTAGAAAATATTTCAAGGCAATGGGCAAGAAGAATGAAGATGACTATAGGACTTACCTACAACATGAATTCTGATAAAATAAAAAAGGCAAAAGAAATTATAAGAGAAGCAATAATTTCTGAAGAAGGAACCTCTAAAGAGAAGATTATGGTTAATTTTACAGAGTTTGGTGATTTTTCTAAAAACATAATGGTGATTTACTGGGTCACTGACAAAAATAATTATTTTGAAATTGTGGACAAAATTAATCTCAAAATAATGGAATCATTTGAAAAGAATAAAATTGAATTCGCATTCCCGACACAGACTATCGAATTGGTAAAATAAGTAGTTTGACTATTTAATAATGAATTTAAGATTAAAAGACTTATTTTTGTATTATCTTTAAAATAATTCAACGAGATAGACGGAAATTCTTTTAAAGGACTTACCCGATTTCTTTTTATGGACGACAGAGAAGAAAACTTTGAACAAGATGAAGAATACCAGAGTGCAGGGGCTGAAAAACCTTTTGACATTGTCCACAATAATATAGGTGGAATCGTAAGTCTAGTTCTAAAAGATGGTAGAAAAATAGACGGAACATTAGCAGGGTATGACTTAGAACTTAATCTGGTCATGGAAAATGTCAAGATCCTCCGTGGAGAAAATGTTAAAGAAATGGGTTTAATTATAGTAAGACGTAACAATATTCTTGCAATTGGGGACCATGTTCTAACTTGATTATATATTTTCTTTTAGGAATATTCCCTTGTATACTGATTCATCTGTCAATGTTCTCATAAATACTAGTTGTAGTACTCGTGCATCTTTGAAAATCTTTATACCTTTCTCGTTGTCTACTGAAAGCAATGATTCGCTTCTTCCACTATATCCTCTATCCCAAACAGCCGTACCAACATTAGCACCACATCTCAATAGAGTTGAACGTGGTCTGCCCAGCGCAACTATATTTGGTGGGATATTAACAATCTCATTGTAAACTATCTTGTAAGATCCTCTCTCAAGAAAAATACAATCATCAACAAAATCTATCCTCTTCGTTTCAGAAAGCTTTCTTTTTTCATTACTAAAATCCACAGCGCCCCCAGAAATAATACTATGGATCTCTCTAACAGTCATATCAAACCCATTAGGTGTAATCTGGGTATCTAGATCTATATAGTTCTGCACTAAATTATTTTTTGATATAAAGGCTCTAATTTCATTTCCTGTAAGAACACAACTTTCCATAACTATACTTAATTGAAAACCTTTTATGCATTTTGGATTAAAGGGTAATGTGGAAGATCAAAAGATAAATACACTAAGAGAAAAGCTCAAGACCAAAATTCCCGAGTATGACGTAAAAAAAATAATAAAGAGTTACGAGCAACTTGGGGACATTTTAATCATTTCTATACCAAGAGATTATAAAGAATTTACAGATTTCATTGGAAATAGTTTTTATGAGAGTTTTGAATGCAAAACAGTATTAGAAAAAGGCTCAATTTCCGGGGAGTTTAGGGTTCCTTATTATAAAAAAATAATTGGAGATGGATTTGTTACAACACATAAAGAAAATGGGATATTCTACAAAATGGATTTATCTAAAGTCATGTTTTCGTCTGGCAATATAGCTGAAAGAATAAGGATGGCGCATGTATCATCTCCAAATGAAAGGATAATTGATATGTTTTGTGGGATAGGTTATTTCACATTACCTCTAGCAAAATATGGAAAATCTAAAGTATGGGCACTTGAAAAAAATCCAGATAGTTTTGATCTTCTCTTAGAAAATATCGCCCTGAATAAGCTCATGGACAGAGTAACTCCTATAAATACTGACTGCCTGAAATTCTATCCTGATTTCAAAGCAGACAGGATAATAATGGGGTACTTTTCAGATGATCAGAAGTTTCTATTAAAAGCATTAGACATGATAAAAGAAGGCGGTATAGTCCATTACCATAATACTATTCCTGAAAAATCTGAGCCTTCAATTAAAAATGATATTGAAAAGCTAATATCTAATAAAGGGAGAACATTAGAGCCACTTTATTACAGGAAAATTAAAAAATATTCTCCTGGCGTATGGCATATTGTTTTTGATTTCAAAGTAAACTAATACATTTTTCTTTTCCTTAGATCATCAAACGCCCCAGTATATGTCTGCCTTTCCTGTGCAACTCTGGCCTTTTTTATCATCTCAAGGATTATTGTCTTCTCTTTTTTTAATTTTCTCTCTCTGGCATCTAAAAACAATACAAATATTCCAAGAACAAAAAGTGTAGCAATAACTACTGACAATATTAAAAGCATTGATGGACTATCAATTAAACTGAAATATATGGAAAAATAACCACCAAGCAATAACGCTAAGCCCAATATAGATAAACCAATCAGCCTTTTTATCATTAGATGACTCCGATTATATTAATTTCTTCATTTCAGTTTTTATAATTTATGGTAAAAATCAAGTTATTCTTTTAAAATAAAAATTATAATTATTTACTCATTAGTTTTCCGATAACTATTTTAAAGATAACGCTTCTTAAAAATTGTGTGTAAACATACTGAATACGAAGTCCTTAAAAAAAGAGGAAGACAAGAGTTAAGAAAATGTAATCTTTGCGGTGAAATATTCCAGACTATTATTGATAAAGAAATATTAATCAAAATAACCGCTGTAGTTTCATATTTTGAAGAATCAAAAAAGATACTAATTGATGTGCCCGAAAATAAAGTATTTGAAGTTGGGGAATTGCTAGAAGTTAACAAGAAGAAATACTATGTCAATCATATTGATAGTAAAAGGAAGGCTGATTCTGCATTAGCCCGAGATATTAATACCCTATATATTATACCGGAGGATATACCAGTTGTCCTTAAAATTACTTTAAGAACCCAAAATGGCCATCTTTCTCTTAGGGCATTTGCAGATAGAGAAGAAGTATTTTCTAAAGGGGACAATATTACAATTGACGAACATGATATGGTAATTGATAAGATATTGGCGTTGCATGGAAATGAATCTTCAGCTCCTGCATCAGATATAAGGAGGATATACTGCTCACAATCTTCTAAACGTGGAAGGAGTTTTGATGTCCCTAAATGATGAGTCGAGAGTTAATATGGTTTCTTATCTAGAAAAAATTGGCTACGTTAAAAGTGAATCAGTTAAAAATGCATTTTTGAAAGTTGATAGGAGTAATTTCATCCCAGAACATGTTAAACATGAGGCATACAGGGACACACCGCTTTCTATCGGCTGGGGGCAGACCATTTCTGCACCTTCAATGATAGCGCTTATGCTTGAAGTATCAGATCTTAAAAATGGGCTTAAAACTTTAGAGATAGGCGCTGGCTCAGGGTACAACGCTGCATTAATCGCTGAGATATGTGGGGAAGAAAATGTCATCACAATTGAAAGAATCCCAGAAGTTTACCAGTTTGGCATGGAGAACCTAAAAAGAGCAGAATACAGGGTCAGAATAGTTATAGGGGATGGAACAAAAGGCTTTGAAGAAGAAGCGCCATACGATAGGATAATTGCTACTGCAGCGGCACCAGAAATCCCACAAAGCTGGAAAGATCAACTAAAAGAAGATGGCATGATCATTGCACCTGTCGGAAAAGAGAGGTATTACCAAGAGCTAACAGTATTAAAAAAGAGAAAAGGGGGTACATTTGATACTAAAAAATATGGTGGATGTATATTTGTACCTTTAGTTGGGGAGGATGGGTGGAAAGAATAATGAGATTCATAGAGTATGGGACAATTAAGAAAAAAGCGTTCAATAGATTTGCCCTAGTCTATCCAGATGTTTATCGTGCAGGGAATTCTAACTTAGGGCTGCACTATGTTTACAATATTGTAAATGATAAAGAAGGATTTTCAATAGAGAGATTTTTCTTAGACTTTGAAAGGTCAATTGAAACTCAAGACATGCTGAAGAATTTTAAAGCCTTGTTATTCTCACTAAATTATGAGTATGGAGTGATAAACCTCCTCAAAATTTTAAAAAAGAACAATATCCCATTATTAAGGGAAAACAGAAAAGAACATCTAGTCATCACAGGAGGTCCACTAAATGTGAACCCTTTCACATTAGACGATGTTTTTGACATCGCATTTATTGGCGATGCTGAAAAATCACTTGTGGAATTTTTAGATATTTATTCTACTCTTGACGATCCTAAAAATCAAATAGATGAATTTGCAAAGATAGAAGGATTGTACATACCTAAGATCCATAAGGAGAATAAGATCAGAAGAAGAGTAGAAAAGCTTGATTATCATCCGCTTTACGAGCCTATACAGTGGGGTGACTTTGAGGAGTCTTTCAATAAAACTTTTTTATTAGAAGTATCACGAGGGTGCAGAAATAGATGTTCGTTTTGTCTTACGGGCAATGCTTTGGGACCATATAGGGAGAGAAAGAAAGAAGAATTAATTAATATAGTTAAAGAAGGCCAAAAGAGAACTAAGTTTGAGAAAATTGCCTTGATAGGATCAGACATGCCCTCTTCACTTAATGAGATTATCAAAAGCTTAAGTGAATTGGGATTTCAGATTTCGTTACCTTCATTAAAACTCGGAGACATAAATGAATACACAATTCCTCTTATAGGCCAAGAAACAATAACTTTAGCCCCAGAATCCTCTGAATCGCTGAGGGCACAGATTGGAAAATTCTACAAAGATGAAGAATTTTTTGAAAAGATTAATTTGATTAAAAAATACTCTAAATATGTAAAACTATACTTTATATTTGGACTACCTGGCGAAGAACAAAAAGATTTAGATGAGATTATAAATTTTATTAAACAATCAAGAAAGATAATAAGGACAAAATCATCTTTCAATCCATTTGTTCCAAAGCCCCATACTCCTTTTGAAGACTACATTTTTGATTTTGCCGAATTAAAGGAAAAGATGAAATACATCACTACAAATATAAAAGATGTTAGAATTGAAGATTTAAAGGGTGCTTTTATCCAATATGTTATATCTCTTGGGGGAAGCGATGTTGGTAGGTTTATTATTGATGGAGTGGAGAATGATACAAATCTAACCTATTCTTCCTTCAACAAAGCAATTGAGAAAGAAGACATAGTCTTTCCATCGAAAGAAAAGGAGTGGAAAAGAATTGGAATATAATTTTGATTTAGGACCACTATTTAATAATCTAAAAAAATTGGAAGTAAAAAGAGTGGGACTAGTATTACCTGAAGGATTAAAAATTTATGCAGATTATATCTCTAGCGAACTTAAAAAACGAGGATATGAAGTAATCGTTTCAGGAAATTTTAATTATGGAGCGTGCGATGTTCCTGATCTTGACTTTGATGATGTGTGTGACTGCTTAGTTAATTTTGGTCATTCGCCTTTGCCAGTTGAAAGCAATATACCCATGTTATTTGTAGAAGTTGACTTTGCTTTTCCCTACATGGAGGCCTTAAAAAATAATATTGATTTGATTAAGAAGAAAGGGAAAAGAGTGGGACTTGTATCGACTGTAAACTACGTGAAGGAGCTTTCAAACGTAAAAGAGTATCTAGAAAGTGAAGGATTTGAAGTCTTAATTGGCAAGGGCAATAAAAGAGTTGCATATGCTGGTCAGGTATTAGGGTGCGACTTTGCATCTGCTTCTAGTATTTCAGACAAAGTTGACTTTTTCATTTTTGTAGGAGAAGGGAGATTTCATCCGCTGGGTGTTGCAATATCTACTGAGAAGCAGGTCTTTGCTTTTGATTGTGACGGGATATATTCTTTGAACGATTACAAGGATAAGATACTAAAAGAAAGATTTGGTGCAATCTTTAGGTCTAAAGATTCAAAGAAGTTTGGACTTATAGTTTCTGTGAAAAAGGGACAAAAGAGAATGGCACTAGCAAAAATACTAAAGAGAAAGATAGAAGACGCTGGATTTATTGCAGATATAATTCTGATGGATGAAGTGGCACCTGATAAGCTATACGGATTTGATTACGATAGCTTTGTTGTTTGTGCATGCCCAAGGATAGGAATTGATGATGCAAAGAGATACAAAAAGCCTCTATTGACTCCAAAAGAACTGGAAATAGTGCTCGAAGGAAAAGAAGAGTATATTATGGACGAAATTGACCAAAGTGATTTTTGAAATATTGACGATAGTTAAATTCGGCAATAAGAGAAATATTTAAATATTGAATAATTAGTTTATAAGTAAAGGTGTAATTATGAATAAGAGATACATTTCTTTAAGTATCATATTATTTATTGCTATTGGTACGTTGCCAGCTCTTTTTGCAAATGGAGAAAATGACATACCCATTGGACGTTTTTTTGGGAAAGGAGAAGATGGAATTAATCAATGCTATGAGATAAAACTACTGCAATCCGTTAACGAAACATTGCAGCCAGGCCAATCTGCAACTTATTATCTGCCTGGAGGAATTTTAGATGGGTGTATATATATTTTGGAAATAAGAGGAAGAGATCTATGTATTGAGGGCTGTGCTGACTTTAATTCCACGATTAAATTAAAGAATGGTAAAGAAGAAGGCGAAGACTATCGCTCATGCAACGGAGGTTCTGTCGAAGAAATTATAGATACAACCGGGGATGTTTGGAGAGAAGTAGAATACATAAAAATTACAAATAAGCAAAATTCAGATTGTGCTATTACTTATACTTGGAATTTTTATTCGGCTTGTCCATGCAAAGGAAAGCAAGCACTCTACCCAAAAGTTGACATCGAACAGTTCTCAGTTACTGGCGGCGCAACAATAATAAGAGATGGAAAGATTCTTACAAACTTCAATGTCCTTCCTGGAGTTCAACAGACCTTCATCCAAGTGGAAAACAGAGGATTCTTCACACAGAACGATGTCAAGGTAAAGGTCACGGGATTACCTCAAGGAGTTTCTGTATCAATAACGCCCGATACACAGAAGATCAAAGCACACAATCTTGGAACTTATCAAGCCACTTTTGAAGTAGGACCTAACGTCCCTTCAGGCACATATAAGGTAACTATGATGGCATACTCTGAAAACGGTGTATTTGACACACTCCAGATTGATCTTATAGTTCCTTAAATTATTTATTTTTTTAAATTCTTAATTTTTAATATCAGAAACACTTATAAAGAGATTTTAACCCCTTAGGTACAAGAGCATTACTATTTTTGAGAGGGCACTTGCTCAATTTTGAACATTTCGCTTTTTCT
>LNGC01000030.1 GCA_001587715.1 Candidatus Methanofastidiosum methylothiophilum
CAAAGGAACTTACACCTAATGTTGTTAGGACGTCACTGGCAGAAGCATCATCAAGCAGCGTTTTAGCATATGTGCTAACACCTAACGTAGTCAAAGCTGCACTAGCAGTAGTGTCATCTAATAAAGTTTTAGCAAATGCAGTGCTACTTGCATCAACAACAGCGGCTGTAGTAGCTGGGCTCATAGCCTTATTATCCACTACCCCAGCCAAAGCTTCTGCTTCTGACGCATAGGTTATATTAGCAACTTCTTCAAGAAAACCAGCTGTTGGCCTATTCTCAACAATAGCTCCAGCGCTAAACGCCTTAGCTGTAGTGCTTTCTTGAGCGCGAGTAACTGTAAAATTATCACCGTCAACTTCTGTAACATGCATTATTTCATAATTACCTAGGCTATCCTGTACAGTAATCTTAAAATAATCTGTCACTTCTGTTAACGTAGGAAATAAAGCCCCGCCGCCAGTATACACTGAGAGAGTAGTGTCATCACTATCTATATCTGCGGCTAGATAAGTTGTAGCATTATTAGCAAATTTAATATTCATTTATAAATTACTCCCAAAATTGACGGGGCTGCACTGATTTTGTTTGCCGCCCAAAAGATTTCATTGTACGACTTTTAGCACGGCTAACTCCCTCACGGAATTTAGCACGATGATATTGAACAGTATTAGTATCTGCCCAAACCTTTCCTGGCATAGCATGTAGTCTCATAAGAGCGCCATGGCCTATAACTTCACCCCAATCTTCTAATAACCAATCTTCAAATTCTACGGCATCAAATGATGGGCGTAAAGCAACTTGAAGAATTAAACTACCATCCTGATTTTCAGAAGGCGTGGGCACTAAAATTAAATTACTATTATAATCCATATAATACATTACAGGACTATTTGATGTAGCTTCTCTCCACCCAGAATATAGAATGTCTAAATCATCTTCATTAGTACCATATAGTTGATTACCATTAACAGATACATACAAAGGTTTAGATATTGCAGCATCATCTGGTGAAGTAAACTCGTATGACGACTGACCATCTACAATATCCATTGGTGCAAATGTATATCGCCACATTAATGTCTTATCACAAAAGTCAACAATAGCATTTTTTATAGCCATGTTTACAATGCCGGTTGGACACCCCTGCACTGCTGGCATAACATACGGATAAAAATCAGATATACTAGCCATTAGCAGTAGGCTCCTTTGGTGACATAAATATTGGCGTATTGCCGGGGAATGGCATAGACACTAACATAGCTTTTTGTTCCAGTCCTAAATCAGCATAAAAAGCTCGGCGATACTGATCTGCAGTTATTTTGTCATTCTTAGAAGCAGCATCTGTGCTATATAATAAGAACAACATATAGTTACAAATTGGATTAATAAACACATCATCAACAGGAATAACTTCCTGAATAGCGTCATTCCAATCTAAATCTGAATATTTATCAAATGGTATGCTATAATCCATCTCAACATAAATATTCGTACCGGGTTGAGGACTCGGGCTAACCCAGAAAATACGCGGCGACTTAGGATCATAAGCATATTCTGTAATAGCTGTAGGAGCAGGGCCTGTGTCAGTATGCCAATCAGAAAAATAATCTAGGTCTTTACGATTAACCTGCCATACAGGAGCCCCCTTAGTGATACCATCATTACCCATATTACGATAAATACAGATCAATGTTTGAGCATTTTTAGGTAATTCTTGCCGGGTATCACTATCTAACAACACAATATCTGTCATAACATGACTGTCAGGACGAGACAGCACTAACTGAGATAGAGTGTCATCTAAAAATTTTAAATAAGTTTCTTGTGGAACGCGATCATAACCTGCGTCATTATAAAGCATTGACACGCGATCCATTATATCTTTAACAGTCATATTATCCTCATTTTAATAAAGGGCCTCCGAAGAGGCCCTTATTATTAATCCTCAACATACCCAAGAAATGTATAAGGACAAGCACGAACAACACGTTCGTTATATGTAGCAGAACCTTTGTCGTTAATACCTGTAAACTCATACTCAGTTGTAACCGCGTTATCAGCACAACCACGAATAACAGGCTCCGGGAGCTCTACCTCTTTCTCATACGGAATCTGGTAGGCCACGCCGTTAAGCGACAGGAACACATAAGGTGCTTCACCTTCACGGCCAGAGCGGTGGAAGATGACTTTCATTTTGCGATAAGAATTAAGCGGACGAGCAGCGTCATCCCACTTAATAACTTTTTTAATCGCAATAGGTCGCACAAGCTTGTTATGCTCATCAACAGGTATATCAATACCACGCTTGAAAAGTTCGTCCATAAGATCAGCATCTTTCATATTGTTATAGAACTTATAAGGACTAAGTTCCTTTAGCTTCTCTTTAGTATCAACAACCTTTTCAAGGTCTTTAACTGTTTCTTTTATTTCACTCATATTAATCCTCTTATAATCTAAAGGCTAATATATAATTTAATTGCCCAGCAAGAGCCTCTAAATTTTTACTAAGGTTACTAAGATCCTTTTGTATATCATATATTTTATTATATGTCTCAGCAGCTTCTTCAAAATATTTATTATACTCTTCTGGCAACTTTCCATTATTTTTAACAAAAAAACCAGTAGCCGTAGCGTCTAAGTATTTTTTAGCATAACATAATGCTGTTCTTTTTTGTATTTTTTTTTTATCTTATTAACTAACCATTTAAACATACACACCGCCTTTATAAGTGGGGCGAGTTTTACCCCGCCCCTCTCACATTTAATCTAAACTGTTACAGAGCGGACACAGCCACTTCGGCGCGAACCATGAACGCCTGGTTCAGGATCACGCAAGTCTGCATGGCCTTCCAACCCACGTAACCACGCTGACCCAGCGGATCGCTCTTAGAAGCGACACCAGGATTCAGAACTGTGGGGGTCAGGGCAGCCTTGCCCTTCAGCGGCACGATACCGTAAGCATCCTTAGCGATGTACAGAATCGGGTACACGTCAGCGTTTGTGCCAGAGGTTGACAGCACGGTGGAACCAGCGGTAGCACCAGCATCTTCCCAAGGCTCAATGATTGTGGACGCGATGTAGCGCACACCCTCAAGAGAACCGATCTCACCCTCAAACGGGGTAAAGGTACCGTAATTCTCAACGCTCACAAAACCTGTGCAATCACGCAGATCAGCCTCAACGTCCGGGTGGCAAATAGCCACGAAAGACGGGGCAATGTTCTCCGTGTTAAAAGCAGCAGTAGAACGCACAATCGAAGTGATCGGGCGAGCGTTCTGACGCTTCAGGGCACGAAGCACCTTGCGCTGCAGGTCCAGGTCAAAAGCAGTGTTAACATCGGAACGCTGGGTGCCATTAGCATAGTACACGTTTGTACCAGCCTTCAGGATACCAAAGCGAACCTTCTCCAGCATCTGGGCAGCCTGCTCACCGAGCACCTCCACAGCCTGCGACAGAACGGGGTCCTCGTTGGTGTCATTCACGATATCCGTGATGATCACGAGGTCACCATACTGGTGCAGAGTGGCAGTGACATCAGTCACAGAAAGCTGCTTGGCTGTAGGTGTAACACCCTCGTTGAGCTCATTCGGCGTAGAATCCAGCGCCTCGAAACGACGGAACTTAGCGATCTTAGTCGAATTCGTAGGCAGCGGGAAGGTCTGGCCGAACTTCTCAAACACCAGCAGTGGCAGAGCGCGCATCAGCAGCTTAGCCATAGCAAAAGCAGCCGTGCGGTTGCTAATGTTAGAAGTTGTAGTAAGAATCTCAGACATTTCCTTTCTCCATTAAAACCTTAGCCAACGATTATTTCTTTTCAGAATTTAACGCGGCCATCCAACCAGCATCAAAGTCATCTATAGCAGACTTCTTTTCAGTTGTTTTAGGATCTTTAGACGCTCCAGAAGGAACGCTAAGGCCAGCTTTAATTTCTTCAATATTTGTTTTCTTCGTCGGTTTATCAGTATTTGTAGTATTTTCTTTATTTGTAGTATTTTGTTTTATTGAGGCTTTATACTGATCAAGCAACGAGATAACCTCAGCGGCAGTACCGTGATTAATCACGTAAATAGCAGACGGTTGAAAAACTGGAGGAAGCGTTTCAATCCACTTCTCCAATTTACCAGACTCACGCACATCATCCACATCTGGATGTGCAGCTTTAATCTGATTATACTGCATGCTAATTTGTTGCCGTGTAACGTTATCAATAAACGGATCAAGCTTTTCTTTAAAGCGCTTCGTAATAGCTTCTTCAAGCTCTTTAGTTCTACGCTTTACCAGCTCTTCAACAGCCGAAGCGACCTCAGGTAGATCATTATATAGATCTTGAAGATGCTTAGGAAGTTCATCCTTATTTTCTTCTTTCTGAGGTTTCAACGCGTTAAGGAACTGTTGTTGTCTAGTGAGCTCTTCCTCTTTACGAGCTTCAAGCTCTTTCTTAATCCGACCTTCAAATGATCTAAAACGCTGCTCAGATTTTTCCAACAGGGCTTCTAACTCTTTAATTTTATCTACTTCAGATTTGGTACCATCTTCTTCAGTAGTATCTTCAGTAGAAGTATCCTCTTGTGTATCTGTGCTGTCTTCTTTTTCTTCGTTGACTACGGCGTCCGTATCTTCCGACTTTTGATCCGCATTATCCTGCGTTTCGTCATCGCTATGTAAAAAATTTATAGCTTCGTCGAAGGCGTCATCGTAGGTAAGTTCTTTTTTTTCTTCAGTCATAAACTATATGTTCTCCTATAAGGGTTTGCTTTCGCAACTGTCCTTATCGTAGGTGCTTAAATACTGTCCGCTAGCGGGGTATCACCCTTTTCTAGAACAGAAATCAAATGTTTGATATTTTTAAGCTCGCCACGAAGAGCAATCGCTTCTTCGCCACTTGCACTCAACAATAAATTAATTTTAGATTCTAAAGTTAAATACAAGTATTCTTTTAATTGTACACCCAAATCACTTGAAGCTGCCACTCCTATAGAACGGGCGAGCTTCTTACGCTTTGTTGAATTTAATTCATCAGGCTGCGTAAAAAAATTCTTAATCATTATTACACACCTGCCTGACCAAGCATTTGTTGACGATCAGCAAACGCCATTCTCATTTGCTCCACCATATCTGTTGGAGAAATGCCATATTGGCGAGCAACTTCAGTAACTTTTAACATAAAGTCTCGTTCTTGCTGCTGTTGTTGTGCTTGTTTTTGCTGATTAGCTGTAATCTCCTGCTCAGTCATAACTAAATTCTGGTCACCAAGCTCAAGCGCCTCAGCAATTTTACGAAGAATTGTTGAACGCTTAACCATTGGCAAATCAACAGGATTATTTGTTATCTGGGCAAACTGCATTAATGATTGACTATATACTTCTTTTGCAATAAGTGAGGACATACCTTCAGCGCGAATATTATAATCCCCTTTGATGGAGTCATCGTCGTTAAACTTCATGTTCCAATGGTACATAGCCGAAATAAACGGCGAAGTAATACCATCATCGAAGTTTTTAACCTGGTCTTTTATAGTAATATTAGCGCTACCCATGAGCATTGATAACCCAGAAGAAGTTCTGGCAATGCCGGGTGTAGCCTCACCCCACATATACTTAGGTATAGTGGTGACTTCATCAGCATATGACTCAAAAGCTTGGCACATGCTAAGAAATTCAGCCGTATGTGACGGAACTTGTTTAACTTTCACAGCTTCTTGTGAAGCATCTAACCCCTCTCCTGTGCGTAACCACACCTTAAATGGATGTATATCAGTAGGATCTTCATCTTCTGATAATAAATCCAAGTTAACTTCAAACTGAGGGCCAGCAGAAATAGCCGCATTATCTAGCATAGCGCGGAAAGCACTATTTATTAACTCTTGCACATCTCTAAGTATTGAAGGAATACCTTCACCAAAGATACTAGTCTCATCTTTATCATAATAATAAAGATAGAAAGGCCACTGAACTTCATTTAAATGGCTGACGGCGGCTTTTATAACATAGTTACCAATAACCCACACGTTAGCAGCAACTTCAATATCCCCTTTATAATTATCCGGGATAGTTGCTCCCATTTCTTCTAGCTCTTTAGCATCAATATAACCCCAATATTCAAGTACTTCGTACTTACGACCACCTGTTTTAGTATTAAAATTAGGAGAGTAAGAACGATCACCTATTTCGCGAAGCTGTGTGTTATGAAATTTATCTTCCCAATCACCCTCAAGATGATCTTCGATATACTTTTTTATCTTATCACCAAGAAAGTCAGAACGTTTAGCTAAATCAAGTAGTTGTTTTTTAGTCATCTTATGGCGTTGAATACAATATCTAGCATCACGTATGTTAGATGCTGACATATCCGGGTAAAAATCCCAAACTGGAACGGCTTCAATATAGGGAAGAAGCTTATCTTCTGTAATCATTTTCCAAGTTTGAGTCCCAGATTCATCTGTAATCTGCTGATACTGCTTACCTTTTGTAAGTGTTATCATAGGACCTTTTAAAATGCCAGTACCATAAAGATTACCACTATGAATAACGGACCTCAGTTGTGAGCGATAACCCATTTCTTCTAATTCGTCATGTATAACTGTGCCCATTTTCTTAGCTTTATCTTCAGCAACCTGCTTAACAGCTAAATCAAACATGTCTTGTGTAATCTGTTGAACACCAGACTGCTGTAATTGTTGTTGTATTAAAAGCATTTGGTCACTAGTAAGGCTAGGAACAGGAGTTGGAGTAATACTCCAATTGCGGTCCCCATTAGCCGGAAACAAAAGATCAACCAAACGGCTATCCACCGTCTTGACTTTTGTGCGCGTAATACGAATATACGCCTTACTGCGATTGGGGTGAATACGCGAAAGGACATCTGGGTCATACTGGCCCCTATATTGACGAAGGTCTTTCAACCAACGTTGCTCTATTTCTTTACGTTGATCCTCGGACTCTTTAAAACGATCCTTAACTACTTGAGCCATTGGATCATTGTTTAAATAAAGTTGTTTAGCTTTCTGTACTTCCTCATAATTAGGAAGAACTTCTTCAAGAGCTTTATCTATCTCTTTACTAAGCTTTTTATCTTCAACTTTAGTTATAGATTGATTTTCAATATCTACTTTCGCCATATTTCACCAACAGTTATTTTAAATTCCTATAATAATTCCAAGCTTCTTCAGGGGAACGAATACCAAGTCGCAGTGGATCTGTGCCCGTAGAAGACATAAAATCATTCATCCAAGCTGTCGGATGATTTGCATTCTTAAGTTGTATATTACCAACTTGTGACGGCCAGTGATATGTATTATCTTCTTTATACTTAGCAGGCTTAACCCCGGCTAAATACGCGGCACGATAATCATAATCGGTGGAATCTAAATTTGGTTCTTTACCAACTTTGGCTTTAAACTCAGAATACCAAGGAAGATTTTTTACCCACTTCTGAAATTTAATTTCATCTTCAGGTAATAATTCTGTCATTCTACGTTCAAGCCCACGAGATTCTGTCATACCAGCCATTAATAGCCACCTATATCCGAACCAGCTTTATATCTTTTCTTAAATATCTTAGGACGTTTACGAGTCCCACCATGATAATATTCCATACAAGCATACTGTAAAGCATCGTGTGGGTTACTATAAATATTCTTCTCAGGAACTTCTCTAAATTTATCTGAGCTAGCACTACGAATAGGCTCATAATGATATTCAGAAAGAAATCCTTTACGTATATAAAAGCACGAACGATCTACTTTAAATTTATTATGTAGTCTAAGAAAATGTGTGACTGCTTCTTTACGTGCTATAAAAGAGTTCGTTTTAGCAGTTCTAAACACAACTCCATTTTCTTTAAGTATATCAGTACCAGCTTTAGAGTCATTCATACTCCGACGAACTGTAGCTGGATCGCACACAACATAATAATTATTTTTATAATCTTTATATTTTGTATTAATTAAAGGTAATAATAAATCCTGACAAAATTCCTGTATGCTACAATCATCTGTAACAATTTCATCCAACACTAGTACAGTACCGTCTGCTGCCTGCTGTGTAACTACGGCTGCTGGCTTAAGTCCTTGGTCCATTCCAATAACCAGCGGAACACCTGCCAATGGCCGTAATGATGTTGTCGCTAAATGTTGAGAATCATCGTAGTCTTTATATACAGGTTTACCATGGCGAGTCTCACCATAGTTATTCATTAAGTTAACATAAATCATATCTGGATCTGTACCCATACAGGCTGTCAGATAATAATCTTCTGTAACTCCAGGATGAATAGTACGCCCGTATTCATCAACTACTTTAATATTTTCAGCATCAGGATTTAGTATATATTTGCCATTATGTAAAAGAACAGCAGGCGGCTGCCTATAAAAACTAAAACCTTCTGGTCTATCTTCTTCAGCTAATTTATAAAGCCAATGATCTGTAGACACGGCATTATAGTCACATATTATGAATGGATCAACAGCACAAGGAGAACCTGTATTATCTATCGGATAACGATTTATACGGTTCTTTATCATATCAAAAACTTCACGGTCTAATTGACCAGCTTCGTTGATATGACACCCTGTTAATTCCAAAGAACGAAGTTTCTCAATATCTTGTGAATCTGCAATCGCCATAAAAACTAGTTCAATATCTAATGTTGTACCATCATCTAGTGCCCAATTTATATGCCCTTTAACTGGTATATCATAAGTAATTTTAATTTTATCTTTAAACCAGTTAATCCAAGTCTTTATAGTTGTCGTTTTTAACTGTGGATATGTATTACGTATAATAGCATACCGAGAACGTCGTATTCCATTTCTATCTGGTACTTGTTTTTGAGCATTTAAAAAGCAATGAAAAATACATCCGGTCGATTTACCAGAAGACACAGGACCCATAATAAAAATAAAACGATTTCTATCCTTATGAACTTTAGCAAACGTCGGAGACACCACATAATTAATAAAATTTTCTTTGTCTTCAGTTAATTTAATGTATTCTTCATTAAGCATATTTATTTTTCTTCACACCGAATATAAAAACTGCGTTGATAAGTACGACCTTGTGCGGTTGTAATTGTATTTGTTATTTCATAACGAGTATCAACAGTACCGCCACTTAGCCATATAGTTGCACTGACGGTAGTATTTGTTGAATCTACAGTGGTAATACCTGAATCTGTAGTCCATGTGCTATTAGTTATAGTATCATCTTTAAGAAGTTTATTATAACGAATAGTATAATCTAGAACTTCAGATGGATCTTTTTTAAATGTAACTGCCATCAGTCAACCTCAATATGACATCATCAAATATTTCTCTAATATCAGAATCTACTAAATAATCTCTATTATCAGCCTCTATAGAAAATTCTCTTTCGTCTGCCTCTGCTGTATAAACTCTATTTTCTGATTCTATTATATAATTTCTAATTTCTTGTTCTATTATTAACGCTTCACGCAGTGCAGCAAGCTTATGAATAGAAGCAGCAAATATTTCAATAGAAGAACCAAGTCGCTCAGCTATAAGTCTTATAATACTATATATACTAGCTGAATTAATAGCCTCACCAGAAGCTATCTTTGTAGATAACAATGTTATATATGCATATAAAAGAGCAGAGTAAAATGCTTCTATGGAAGAAATTTTAGGAACATGTAAAGCTAAAATATTTGCTATCTTAGCAACATAAAATGCTATAGTAGAATTTAATAAATCTGTTTGTAATGTAATGCTAGCAAATACTGATGGATTATAAATATCTTCTAATGAATTTATTGTAGCAGCATATAAAGTTATATATGCATATAAATCAGCTTCATTAAATGTATCAGCAGAAGATATATAAGAAGGGGCAAGTATAGTAGGCCAAGAAAGCAATAGCCCACTATTAAATGCCGTACTATTTACTGGGTAATAATTTAACCCACCAGTATCTGAAAAAAGCATGCTCATATATTATAATGTAAATATTCCTGAAGCATTCCACGTAATTAAAATATCACCACCGTTTGGTGTCACTGGTAAGTTAGTAACATCAGTATCTATATAAGCTACCAAACGTGATGTAGCTTCAACACCAGTGTCTATCCAAATAACAATAGCGGTAACTTCAGATCCTGTAACAGATGTATACTGAACATTATCCGCATCAAATGTTCCGTTAGTAAAAGTTTTATCATCTAAAGCCACTGTATCTATTCTATATCCAGCATCAATTGCGGTTATAAATTCATCCGTTGCCGAATAAGTATAGTCGCCTGTTACTAAAGTACAATTAACAGTGCCATTAAGACCAGTATTACTGCTACCGCTTAATAGCGCTTCTTTATATTTAGGATAAATAGCGTTAGCCATTAATTACTAGCCTCAACTTTTTCTATATTTGTTTCAACAGTAGGTGTTTTTTTATCTTCAGGAAAGATAATATTAACGTTAACCTTCTCTCCCATATGCTGATCAAGCTCAACAGCTTTAATCTGTGGATACAAGAAACGCATTAGATCCAAACAAACCTGCTTTTTATCAGATTCTTTAAGTTTTGGATATAATGCGAGCAATTCCTCTAACGGATCAAACCGCAGAGTATACTTTAAAAGCTTATGTAATTCGGCTGTTTTACTTGTACGTGAACAATTTGTTGTTGGGGTTACAGGTTTAAATTCAGTGGTTGTAATATCCATTACTTTTGTACACACCTATCCGCTTTCTTTTGCAATTCATCTATCTTTGATTTTAACACAGCAATATCATTACTATTACAAGACCACTCAGCTTTTGAAGGAAGATAGAAATCTTTAAATAAATTGTTTTGCGCAGTTCTAATTTCGCTTATATCTTCTGTTAAAGCTTTAATGGCAGTAGTTTGTTGTTCTAATACGGTTTTAATTTGACTCATCTGAATAGCTTGTGTTAGTAATGTCCCACCAACACTACCGCCAATAGCAAGAAAAGCTGTTAAAAGTGGTGCCCCTATCCAGTTGAGTATACGAGCTTTAAGAACTTCTTTTCGTATTCCGTTAGTATCCATTACTTCACCAAAATATTATAAGTCACACCACTGGCCTTGTTATAATTATAACAGCATCTTGACTTTTGTCAATAGTATACTTGCTTGACAAACATAAATATATGTATAATTCTTAGTATTTATACTAAATTTCTTTGTTTTGGAGCCTATTGTGAGAACGTATCAGTTATTATACGATAATAAATATAACAGAAATATAGATGAAGTTCGTGCACGCCCACCTTATTATATTAAGCAATTATGTGAAGATATATCTAGTATAACATTATATACACCTAATGAATTAGCTCGTATTATAAAGCTTGTATTCTTCACAATATTATGTAAAGCTAAGATGGGGTATAATGTAAAGATACCTAACTTTGGTAATATACATGCTAGTGTACGTAAGCCAAGTAAACGTAAAACTATAGTAGGTGATATAGAAGATTATCCTAATAGCATGAATATATACATTAGTTTATATCCATTTGCTAGATGGTTTCTTTCTCCACATAAGTTTAATAACGTATTTGCTGATAGAATTAGTATATATTTTTATCGCATGGATCAGTATCTTAAAGAGGCACAAGGTTCTGAAGATTTTAGAAAAGCCTTTCCACCTGAAGGTTATCTTAAAGCAGCTAAGGAAAGATTAAAGAAAACAAATTGGCGTGAAAGAATATTTAATAAAAAAGCTAAAAGACGTTTTGATTCTTTATATGGCTATTAATTAAAGTATTTATTATAACCTATTATTTAAGAACAAAAGATAATAAAACTATCTTAGATTGTGAAGTTATAAAAACGGAACCGGCCTCTCGGCCTGTCAGTAAGATATAATATAAATACTATATATAATATATAATATACTAAGGCTAACCTACAGGCTTAACTATGTAATAGGTTAATTGTAGCATACTTAGAATAATATATAATAATATAGGCTAGAGGCAGGCTTTAAGATAAGGCTTAAGAAAAGGTGGGCTATGTTAATAGGTTAACCTTTATGTAACCTTATGCTATTCTGCACATATATTTAAATATACCTGCTAGCTTCTTAATATTCTTATATGCCTTTATGTCTTTATTTCTTATGTCTTTATATTATTGTATTTATATTATGTCTTTATATAAAAGATCAAATAAAGAATATAGGGCATAATAACCCACCATATTTGCATAATAGCCCCTCTCACGCATTTAAATTAATCATGCTAGGTCTTTACCCATCTTTTAAATAAAAATCAATCCTAGGCCATATTTTGCTTGAAATAGAGCCATACCTGTGCTATCCCTCTAGCCAGTGTGTGGCTTTTTTATATATATTTATATATTTATATTTACATCTTCATTACTTTTTCCCCCTAATAGGCGTGTCGCCGGGGGTCCATAGGCTGCCCCCTCCCCTCCCCTGGGTTATAGATTAGTCGATATTTATCTATCTATATAGTGTTTTACCTACAGCTTGCCTTGCTGGCACGATTTTAGCATTATGCAATACCTATTCCCTACTAATTTAGTCGGGATTAATCATGGGTCCATGCCCTTTTTTCTGCCTTTGGCACGATAATAGCATATCACTTTTTTCTTGCATTTCCTCAAAAAATCGTTAAGGGAATAGGTAAAGCATAACGGTCTTTGACAATTCAATAGTGATTTCTCACTGAACCCTTGTACTATCAATGCAAGGCGGAAAGGGAGCAATGTTATGCGTAAGATTTACACAAGCGAAAACCTATCAAGACGTATCAAAGTAAAAGCGGTAGTGTATTGCCATACAGAAGGGGACGAGTATATAGTAGAATTTTGGCTTGATAATAAACGTAGAAAAGGGATAAATTATCACTGCGATTCAAAAGCAGAAGCAATAGATACTGCCAATCACTATACAAAATACGTCTATTAATGCACTAATTCCGCCTTGCTTTGGTAGTACAAGAGACAGTCTATGCAGTATCAATGCAAGGCCCTAGCAGGAGTAATGCTATGTCATACAAAATGCGTTTAAAAAGCGGATTTTTGTCTGAATATGCTTTGTGTTGTGGATACATGGAACAAAAATCTACAGAAAAATACATGGCAAAAATGTACAAGCTAGAAGGAAAAGCATATATCGCTGAACTATACAAAAAGCATCATTACTGGAAAACTTGGAAATTAACACAAGCTTTCACGGGCGCTAACGTTGTAAAAATACGCAACGCTTATAAAAAAATGCTCAAGCAAATGGAAAACTAACACTAGTTAGGGCCTTGCCTTGGTACTGCATAGAAAAAGCCTGTATTGCATTAGTACAAGGCGGGATAAAATGAGAGGAATAGATATGGCGTACCATTATTCCAGCGTTGAACGTGAGCAGGATACCTATGCGTTGCCGGATATTGAAATATTTGAAGTGCAAGAAACCGATTCCAATGCGGACATTTGGGAACCGGGGTTTTACTACTGGTATTGTTTCCCTGGTTGTTTGCCTGATAGTGACCCTTTCGGGCCGTACGCTACGGAAAATGAAGCATTAGAAGCCGCAAAAGAGTATTGTTGAACTAATACTAATGACAAAATCTCCTGCCTTGTATTAATGCAATATGATGATATAATCTAACATTGGAGGTTATAGTATGGTTGGATTGTTGATTTCTATCTTTGCCATTCTGGCTATGGCTTGGGGGGCCTGTTGGTACGAGGACAATTACGGAGCGCCTCGGAAAAATCGGAGAAAGTAAAACAATGGGAAAGCCGAATAGAAAATGGAATGCCTACGCTGTAGCACAACGCTACAGGCAAGAGGCAGGACAATACAAAGCCGCAGGGGATTTTGAAGAAGCAGAATATATGGAGCAACAGGCTGATAGGCTGGAGTTACAGGAACAATACAATAAACGGAATAAATATTGCATAGAAGAATAGAAGGCTAAAGCCCGCTTGGCATGAAAATTGCTAGGCGGGCTTTTCTTTTGTTTTCAATATGTTAGGCTTTTTGGCATGAAATATGCAACGCGATTCATTATGAAGAACTAAAGAATTTGGCTTATTTATTGAAATCATTAATCTTTTGCCTAGTGTGCAAATCTTGCGCTAGCTAACATATTGAAATGTTTAATTGTGTACGTTTTTTGCGCTTCTAGTGTGCAATTTTTGCTCACTTTGAAAGTTTGGCATGGCGTTTGCGCCGGGGCCTTTTTTATAAGATACTTAAATCCTTATCTTTTTATATCTTGGCACGGGCCTAGCTATAGGGCGGGCATAGGTGAATGTGAAAGGCCCGGAGGGGGCCAAGTAGCTAGTAACAGTTCTTTGACATGGCTTGTTTGCGTAAATCCCAGGATGCATTACGGTCTGACTGCCGTGTTGC
>LNGC01000031.1 GCA_001587715.1 Candidatus Methanofastidiosum methylothiophilum
TATATGACTATTCAATTACTAAAAATTGCGTTTTTGATGTAAGATACCAATTTACTGAAGATGTGGGATATGAGACTTATAGAACTCCCAAAACTGAATCTGGATCAGTAAGGTATAACATAGAAGTTGGACCAAACGATAATGATTATTACATTGAGCCTCCTTTCTTGCCTTCTCCAGTTGATATTTCCGATGAAGTCGATATACCGGATCCCGTATATGATGACACTATCCAGGGCGCAATTGCTGTAACTAAACCCTCTCCCCTTTCAAGCGGGCAATATGAAGTTCTGGTAGATGATAAGTCAACTGGGAAAATAACATACTGGAAACTTTACCAGGATGAAAAACTCTTATACGAGGGCGCCAGTTCGTTTAAGTCTTTCAGGGCATATATCCAACCCGGCCAAACTTCAATATTCATGATCGAGGTATCAAATTCCGGCAGAGTTTCAACTGCCTATGCGGTAGCAGATACTGGAATAATTCCAGAACCTCCGGAAATACAGGATTTTGGGATGATTGCCTCTATTTCTTCTGCAAACCTTAAACCGTTTGGAAATAGTGAATACCAGGTTGATATAATAGACAAATCAACTGGAACTATCAGTCAATATATCTTATACCAGGATGGAGATGAAATATACAGGGGTAGCAAGTCATTTGGAACTAGAAACCAGATAATACCAAGCGGGAAAACAACTATTTTCATGATAGAACTTTCAAACTCTAAAGCAGTGGCAACTGCATATACAGTAATAGACACAACTGAAGTTGATCTACCCTCATTTTATTTTGGCGCAACTAATAGTTACACAAACATGATAGTCCTTGGACTTGTCGCATTATTTGTAATATGGGCATTTATGGGATTCAAAAAACCGTTTTAAGGATGTGATGAATTGAAAAGAAAATATATCTCAATAATTGGAATAATGATAGTAGCAATACTATTAATGAATACTGCTTTAGCTTTATGTGAAGATCCAGATTACAAAACTAATTTTTTGTATATCAATGTTTCAGATGATGCCTATGTTTGTAGTAATAATCCTAATAACAATTATGGATCTGTTAATCCTATAATGAGTGATGGAACTAGGACGGCATATTTCCAATTTAGTCTAGCAACTGTTCCTGAAGGTGTGAAGATAGTAAAAGCATATTTAAGAATTAGTCCAGATTATACTCCTGTTAATCCAAGTTCAACAATATATGAGGTAGATTCCAATAATTGGGATGAATCAACATTAACATATAACAATAGGCCATTATACGGGGATGAAATAGTAACAATACCTACAACTATAAGATATACTTATCCCGATGCTGATGTAACTAGTTGGGTAGCCGATAGATTAAATAATTCTATTACTGATGTTTCTTTTGCCTCAAAAAGTGCCGGGGATTGTCGTTGGACTACTAAAGAAAAAGTTACTTATTATGTCCAAGCTAGGCCAAAATTAATTATTGAATATGCCAATGAATTAAATGAAGGAGATCCTGATATTAAATATACAATTTATAATTATGCCAATGTAACAGATGTTGATACCTACAATAATGTATTCTATAATGCAAATATAGGTTCTTTTCAACCTGCATTTAACGGAACTGAAGCTAACACAACTTATACTTATTTTGGATCTGATGATGCTAATTATCACCGATTAGAAGATACTACAAATGCTCAAAGATACATGGGCTTTAGATTTGAAACTAAAATAGATGAAAATGTTAGTAAAATACAGAAAATAGAAATATTGTTTAAAGGTAATTTATCATACTATAATCAATTTAATCCACAAGACATGAATTTTAGGGCTTATATATATGATAATAATGCACCAGGATATATAAATGAAAATGTTGATACAAGGGGTAATTATTCGGAGTATTACGAAAGAACATATTGGGGTGGGCCAAAAACCCATAATTTAGAGATTGGTAATAATTTTGACAAATACATAAATGAAGATGGAGTATTAAAAGTTTCAATAATTTATGAATCTGTATATACTTATAAGTGCTTTTTTGATGGATATTATTATCAAGTAAAAGTTTACTATTATGATCCTCCGGTAGTTACTCCTCCGGTAGAAGATCCTCCTGATGATCCAGGAACTCCCTCTAATCCTGTATATCCCGATTTAACAGATGATACTCCAATTATATCTGTCGATGGGCAATATACCGGAGATCTGCAAAATGTCCTATTTAGAAATTTATTTCAGTTAAACGATAAAATAGGCATACCAACATGGTCATTAATCCTATTAGGCGGATTAATCGGAGTTTGGAAAAGAAGGCCGGAACTAGTTATATTCTGCGGATTAATATTTTTGTTCCTACTGTTCTTTGGATATAAACTATCAATGGTGGCGGTATAAATATAATTTGCGAAATTCTTAATGGAAAAAGAATTTTTTTCCCTATTTTCCCTATTTTTTCCATATTCTTATATACTAGAAAGTATAATTATATTAAAGCTTGAATCTAGCATCTCTAATTGGGTGAAAATATGAGTGCTAACTTTGATTTATTTAAAGATTTAATAATTGATGAAGAATCTAGAGAACTTGGTGTTAATCAAATTACTTTTATTTTGTCTAAAGTATATTATGATAAAAACAGTAATAAAAATCCTAAAATAATAATAGAAAAAATAATTGAATTAATTGAAAAAGAATACAAATTTAAGAATATTCCAAAAAAAATATTAAAAGAAGGCTTTTTAAGCATTAATTCGGGCGATAATTCAATAAAAACAATTTATTGTAGGGAAATTCCATTCCGATTAGATTTTGAACAAGATGGAAAGATTAAAAGCATACGAGTTAAAAGAATCAGTTCAAGCTATAGAATATCGATAATAATTTCTATAAATGAAGATTTTATAGACGTTAGACTATATGGTGGAGAAGAAACTCTTGCTTTTAATATTAGAGATGTTATCTTGAAAATAATTAAAAAATCAATTGTAGGGTCATTTTCTTCAATCAATATAGATTTTAATAGGGACGAGATGCTCACCATATATTCAAATTTTGGCGAAAATATTCAGTTTATTGAAATCGATCCAAGAGATAATAAAAGATTTAAAAGAGCTATTAAAAAAATGGAAGAGTCAGAAAAACCTGAAGAAATAATCTTATATGAAGTAGAAAGATTAAAGTTCAAAGGGTTTAAGATTCCTATTTCTCCAGCAGTTAAAAAAATAATGGAAGAAGAAAAGATATACATAAAAGAAATTATTGGAAAACTTTTAATAGATAAAAATAAATACGTTACCTCTGGAGTTTTTTCAAATGGGAGAATCAAATTTTATATCCCCTCTGACATTGCATCCGGGGACGACGATGAAATATATGATTCTGCTTACGAACTATTTGAGAGGATAGTAACTTTTAGACCAGTTAGATCTTATGTATTAAGTTTAGATAGTTTTGGTGTTTAAATGGATAATATTCACGAGAAGATATTTTTCACTGAATTCGCAGATTTGAATATTAATAAAATACTATCTATCTATGAAGAACTATTGGAATCTAAAGATTTATCTCTATTGTCATTTTTCTTCAAGAAAATACATAACATTTACTTAGAAATGATGCTGGAAGAAAGAAGCGAATTTACTAATCAATTATCCTTGATTCTATTTAACAAACTATTTTTATCTAAATTAAACGAATCAGAATTATCAAAAACTCTTTCCGACAATATAAATTATTTTAATACTTCAATTGTAGGAAATCATGTTTGGTTGAATATCTTATCTGATAATGTGCCTCTATTATGCAATAAAAATATTGAAATTTTGATGTCCTTAGATAAACTAGATTATAAAAAGGACATTTTATTATCTGACATTAAATTTAATAAAAAAATAGGTCTTCAGCTTGATGAAAGAATAAAGGACAATATAAAAAATCAAATTATTATAAATTCAATTTGGTTTTTATTCGTCATTGAATTACTAGAGAAAAATAAATATTTAATTGATTCCTTCGTTAATGTATATAGATCTATAGAAGATATTGAAGCAAAATTAAAAACTAATCTCTTTAACTCCCTTCTTACTAAAAACAAAGAAAATTTCTTATACGCTTTAAAAAAAATTTATCTAGAATTTGAATCTATAGAAAGAATCGAGGATATAGATTTGCTTAATTTATTTGATAAATTAATTTCGATTAGATTTCCTGCATTTTTTGATACAGAAAATATTGAATATAATGGTGTGGTGTATAATCGAAATTTCTTTTTCTTGCGGTATCAAGATATAGCCGGAAAAAATGTTACTTTATTTCCTTTTGAACAAATTGAATTGAAAAATGTTCATAAAATATATGATATGTATTCAAAAAACTATTTTACTCCTTCAGAACATTATGGTAAACTATCGTTAGAAGATGTTTATTCTTTTAGTAAAACGATTACTATAGACAAGATTCATGACAAAATAAAAAATAAAATTGCTGTGTTAAGCGAGGACGAAATAGAGAGATTAATTCGTAAAGTATTAAATGAAGAAGGCCAAACACCACACACTTCAATTGAAATAGCAGATATTTATTCCCACAAAATAAGAATAAATAATGAAAATGATGAACGAAACGCTGCTTTCATTCTAAAAGGATCATCAGCAAAACCCCAGATTACTTTAAAAACAGTTGCCCATCAAATCTTAAAAGCTTTTGATTTAAATGCAGATGCGATTTTTATTGTTTTTAATACAGCTTTGGCTGACGATGCAAAGAATAAATTTATTGAGGAATGTAAAATAAGAAAAAAAATGTTTGGTATCATTGATATTAACGATTTGACAAAATTATATATGGCATATAGTTATAATATGGTTGAGGAGTATCAATGAAAAAAGAAAAATTGATAATAAAAGATATTGGGGCTAGTATGCCACGAGACATATTTCCAAAAATTTCTGTAAATGCAAAATACGAGTCTAAAAGTATTACTTCTATGTTATGCTTATTTGGGGTAGTATCTTTCTTTGTAGGGGGGATTTTACTTATTTTTACAAGAATGATTGGATATGCCCCATTTATTTTCTTTGTAATTTTAGGAATAATTCTATTATGTATTGGTTTAATCCTAAGAAATGATTATATGGATAAAAAATATCCCCCTAAACTAAATTATGGCATTACGGGATTAAATGACAAATATAATCGACCTAAATACTTTTGAAATTATAAATATTTTATTTATTAAAGAATGGCCTTATATTACTTAAAAGTATTTAACACACGAAATATTTATATAGTTTACATTTAACAATTAATTGCCTACTAGATTGGCGTAGGGCTTCGGACCCGAAGAACGTGGGTTCAAATCCCATCAGGCCCGCTATGTTTCCTATTCTGCTCATATCTTGTCTTCTTCTTTTGAAGTGACAATATTCATATCGTCTTCAAGTTCTTTTATTTTCTTTTTGTCCTTAATTATGCCAGCAATTATTATGGAAAATATTGCAACTCCCAAGGCATTTGCCAGTGTCATAGGTATTATTACTAATTTTACAACTTCTAATGCTTCATTAAACGGTTTTGCAAGGATTAATGTGATTCCCATATGATAAAACTCTACTATGGCTGCAATAATCGTGGCTTTATATGCCCCAATAAATTCCTTTTTATTGTATTGATAGATTAATCCGCCTATAATACCTGCCGAAATAGTGGCAACTGAACAAGGAAGAGCTGTAAAACCGCCCCCGTAGAATCGGTTTACTCCACCTATCATGCCTGCACCAAGTCCAATAACTGGCCCACCGACTAAACCTGCAACTAATGGCCCTATATCTCTTATATTTGCTATAGCGCCAGAAGGAAGCTTTATTCCTGAATAATTACCAAATATAGAAAAAGAACCAAATATGAGTATCATTACAATCTGATTTTTGTATGTAAATCTTTTATCTATAACGACTTCTTTAAAATGATTTACCGAGCTTACAACTACGGCTATTACAGTAACCATGACTGATACTTCATTAATTAAAACAAAAAGAATATCTATTATTTTTTCAGGATTCACAGTGATAAAAACAAAATTCAATTTAAAAATCTTATTGTAATATTTGCAAGTTTCATAATCGTTATTTTTAAAAATAATGTTAAATAATGTAAGTCAATATATTTACTTATTTATATCATTAATTTAGATTTTTGTATTAAGTAATGCAATCTTTTCAAATATCTTTTTTTCAGTTTCTATTTGATTATCAATATCGACTATTTCAAAATACTCTATTATGAAATCTTTATCATATCTTCCTGGAGCAACTGGCTGACCTAAAATGTTGATAATATTACTTTTTTTTTCTTCATCCACTATTATACCTATTCTTTTTGATCCATTCTTCACTCCAAAGGTTAAAGCCTTAGATATTTGCTTTTCTCCTGATAATCGAATTAAGTATTCAAGTGAAAAATCATCGGCAAAATTTGATTTATTTTTAAATGCCTGAACTGTTTGGTACAAAGCCATAGATATATGATTAGACCCATAGGTCTTGCTTTCATCAAAAATAGCATCTGCTCCATTTTTCTTTAATAATTCAATTAGTTTTTCTGCCTCGTGAGTTTGGGATTCAAATACCAGTAACATAATTATACTATCTTGTCTTTTCTTAAAAAATTATCGTTGTGCATTGTTACTAAAGTTTATAATTGGTAATACTTTATGGAAATCTAAAAGAAGTATTGTTTATCATTATTAACCGAAAACTATATATAGTAGTTAACAAAAATAGTATTTACTGGATAACCCACATGAGAGACAATGATTATCCATAATGATAATTCGTGAGCGATATTACAATACCGCTATTGAAGTATCCAGACAATAGATATGAAGTGTTCCTATAATATCAGGATAATATAATGGGGGTATAAGGATAATACAAGAAAAATATCAGAACAATATAAGGATAGGTTATATGAAATATCTAGATAACCGAAACTCTTATATATATATATCTCCTAAATATTATACAGATGCTAGAGGGACATTAATGAAACTCATATCAGTACAAATACCAGAAGCATACATGAACGGTTTGGACGAGTTGGTTAACTATGGTTACTTCCCTAATAAGAGTGAAGCCATAAGATCAGCTATCAGAGACATGCTAAAGAATGAACTTGGTGGGTTTAGGTCACTTAGAAATGAAGGCATATCTGAAAAAATAAGGTAAGTAATAAAAAATAATTATATAATTGGGGGTTTTATATGAAAGGCATCTTGGAAAATGCTTCAAGATATACTCAAACTAATAACTTTGAAGAAACTGCGGCAGAATTAGAAGGCATTGGACACGCTAGGATTATATGTGCTGGATGTGGCGGTGCGGGTAATAATACTATAAATAGACTTTCGATGCTCGGCGGAGTCATGGGTGCAGAAACTATTGCTTTGAATACCGATAGACAGCACTTAGAGAATATTCAAGCTGACAAGAAGTTTGTTATCGGAAAAGAGCTTACAAAAGGTCTTGGAGCAGGAGGGGATCCTAGCGTTGGCTGGGAAGCCGCTCAAGAAGATAGACATAAGTTAAAAGATCTTTTTAAAGACGCAAATTTAGTTTTCGTCTCTGCAGGTATGGGTGGCGGAACAGGAACG
The DNA here is from genome assembly GCA_001587715.1 of Candidatus Methanofastidiosum methylothiophilum. Lineage (GTDB taxonomy): Archaea > Methanobacteriota_B > Thermococci > Methanofastidiosales > Methanofastidiosaceae > Methanofastidiosum. Next base: position 7,645 of record LNGC01000031.1, read on the forward strand.
GGAAGCGCTCCTGTAGTTGCCGAAGTTGCAAAAGAATGTGGGGCTTTAGTTGTCGGAGTTGTAACCTTACCTTTTAGAATGGAAGGATCTCACAGATTTGAAAAAGCAATACAAGGACTTGAAGCCTTTAGGAGATATGCAGATACAGTCATTACACTAGATAATAATAAACTACTTCAACTTGTTCCGAATATGCCAATTGATTATGCATTTAGTGTATCTGACGAAGTTCTTGCTGAAATGGTTAAAGGTATCACAGAAACTATTACACAACCAAGTCTTGTTAATCTTGACTATGCTGATGTAAGAACAATCATGCAAGACGGTGGAGTTGCAGTAATAGGAGTAGGAGAGTCAAATACCAAGAATAGGGTAGAAGAGGCAGTTCACGAAGCAATGACTTGTAAACTATTGGACGTTGACTATAAAAATGCAAAAGGCGCACTTGTTCATGTTTCAGGTGGCAGTAACATGACCTTAAACGAGGCCAACAGAGTTGGAGAAATTGTCAACTCAATTATGGACCCTGAAGCAAAAATTATATGGGGAGCAAGAGTCGATGAAGGTCTAAAAGATTCCATGAGGGTAATGCTCATTATGACTGGGGTAAAATCGCCATTCATATCTGGAAGGGCAGCAGATGGAGACATAGAGCTACAGCCATTTGAAAGAGATGCAAGAAGGAAGAAAATGGGCAATGGCGAAGGCTTTGGAAGAAGCATCGACTGGGCTAAATATGGAATAGATGATCTATTCAGCTAAATTAGTTATTATTTCATTTTATTAAATATATTCTAATTTTCTTAATTATAAAAAAAAATTTATTTTAATAGATAGATTTAACGACCCCCAACACCGCCTCCTCCGAAACCGCCTCCACCTCCGAAGCCACCGCCCCCTCCAAATCCTCCACTACCGCCACCACCACTGCTTGGAGGTGTATAGGAAGAAATTGGGACGAAAGATCGATTTATTGCATGGTAAGGAACTACATTAACTTCTTGTATGTTCACATTTAGTGCTTTCATTGCAGCTTCAACTTTGTCACCTACCCCAAGTGCAGTTCCATATACGAGCCATTCTCCCCACATAAGTATATCCTCAGGTGAATATTTTCTCATCAGTGCAAGGTCTGACAAAAACTTTGTAAATGAGTCCCATTCAAGTTTTTCTTTGTAACTATCATTTTTCCAAAGTCCGAATAGAGTTGTCGGGAAAGCCATTGCGATTATAGCTTGTATTACTATTACTATGGAAGCGATAAGAGAGGCTAATGCATTAGTGGCAAACGGTATGAATATTAGCATAAGGATGGATATGATTGCAAAAAGTATACCTGAAAGTAAAACTGGGAGGGGCCTAGTTCTCCCTTCAACAATATAGTTTTTTATGATCATTCTGTCAGTTGATTTAACATTTGTAATGCCGTTTAGGGATGATTGATAACTTAACATAGTTTTTTGATTCATTACATTTTTTCTTGCACTTTTAGCCAAGGAGCTTATTGTTTCAGTATCAACTATTCCATCAGTACCTACTCTCTCTATGAACTCAATTACTTTTGTCTCAAAATGATCAAGGTCAGTTTTATCCTTTATCTTAATTGTAATATATTTTGGATTAGGCTTCTCTTTAATCTCAATTTTGTTTCTTTTATGAAGATCTAAGAGTGTTGCGTAGAAAGCATTCATGTCGAAACTATTTGCTTCGCCTTTAAACAAAAGATTGACTACCCAAGGTTTTAATTTATTATTCGGAACAAAGCTCAAGAATTCCGGTATTGTAAAACTTTTTTCTTTACCATATCTATTGTAGATGTATAAAAATACGAATGGAACTAGTATAAGTGATAGACTTGTTAAAGCATACAGGGCCTTTGCGGCATAAAATGGCACAGTATAAAGCAAATTTGCCATTTCTGTTCTCTGCCTAACTCCGCTTATCTGTTCAGGGAAACCATTTATGACATTTACGTATTCTGGTTTTAAGAGAAGCTCAACTTCCAAAAGTTCATTTTCGGGTGAAGTTCCAGTAATGTAAAAATGATTCTGGTCCTCTGAAATTTTTAGATTAGGGGGATGTGGATAAACTTTAACTATATACTCTTTCGGGAGAGTTATCTTAAAGTTTTTAATTGGTATATGTTCCCTTTGGAACTTTAGATTAATATGACTAACTTCACTATCATATTGGATAGGTGGGTGTAGGATATACCTGTACTCTATTGTATATTTGCCTTTATTAAAATATGAAGGATTGTATGCACCAACTTCATTTGTATATGCCAGCGAATCTATAGTATATGTATATGATTGATCTCCGTATAATTTTACATCACCTTTGTAATCTTTAGCATAACCAATTGTTCCAGAAGGGTACTTAATCCCTACAAATTCAATATAGGGCCTTCCCAGTTTTTCAAATGAAAGTATATCATCCCAGTACCTGAAAAGCATCCTGTATTGGTCTGAATTTTTTACATCATATGTATACTTTTCAGTTAAAGTACCATCAGAAAGAAAAGTAGCCTCATAGTTTTCCACTACGAGGTCACCTTCAAAAATGATTGGTCCTTTAGGCAGTAGTAATAGTGCAGTTGCACCTATCAAAAGAGTAACTAATACTAGTACTGTAATCTGTTTTGTCTCTGCCATACTTTCATCTTCTAGAATTCAATTTTTGGTCTTGTTTCAATAGCCTCTTCAAATTTAAGGTATTCTAATTTTATAAGTCCAATAATTCTTCCAACAATGTTTGAGGGTATTGTATCAAGCATAGTGTTGAACTGCTGGGCTATATTATTGTATGTATATCTCTGTCTTGCGATTTCATCTTCTACCGTTTTTACAGATTCCATTAGATTAGTTACAGTTGTTGAAGTTTTAAGGTCAGGATAGTTTTCTGCTACTGCAATAAGTCTCCCAAGTATACCTGCACTTTGACGGTCAATTTCACTTATTGCCTCAGGTGAAGCACTACCGATGCTCGCACGATACTTTGTTATATTTTCTAATGTTTCTTTCTCAAATTTCGCATAACTCTTGACGGCCCCTAAAAGTTGGTCGATCATGTCAAGACGCTTTTTCAGGGCGACTCTTATCTGGCCAAGAGTTGCTTCAGCTGAATTCTTCAATGCAAAAAATCTATTGTAGATGCCAACAAATATCCCAATAAGGCCTAGTGCAATAACAACTACAACTCCGAGTATTAACAAAATTGATAAGTCCATAAAATCTCCAAATATATTTTGATTACTGCATTTAAGTAGTTTTCGGAAAAATATTTTAATATTTTTTAAAAAACAAAACAGATTATGGTATTATTTCTGGCCCAAAATATTTTTCATATTCAAAGTCTTTGTTACTAATTACTCCTTTTTTAATTAGTTCTTTAATTTCAGGTATCTTAATATTTAATTGTGTCACGAGATGCTTAATTGTATCACAAATTAATTCATTTCCTTCTTCTGGCCATAATTTAAGATAGTTCCAGTAGAGACATCTTCCACCACAAATATCTTTAATCCCACAATTATTACAACTTCCTAGAATTGGAAACTTCTTTATTTCTTTAGGGTCAGAATCTAAATTTCCTGAAACAAAATCTTCAATCCAAGTCATAATTGGACATGCAGTCAATTTCCCATCCGTACGTATAGCATACCCACTATGCCCTGCACCACACCTTAGAAGTGTTTTCTCACCTTTTAGAAGGCTATCAACTATCCCAATAAAAGGATATAATTTCAGGACTTTCTTATGATTAACCTGATACATCCAGAACTCAATAAGTTTCGTGATTGAGCTATTGTATTCATTTACAAAAAAACTGAATTTTTCTTTATCATAATCATGATTGTAAAAACCCGCATCAATTTGCCAATGAATAGATGTAAATCCACTATCAATTAGATGTAAAACCTGTTCTAGAATGTCAGGCGATTCCGGGCTCAAAGTCATCCTAGCAATAATCTCTCCAGAATAGCCTTTTTCTTTTATCTCTGAAATGTTTTTCATTAACAGATTATAAGTTCCTTTTCCCCTATTGAAATCAGTTCTTTCTTTGTCACCATCAATAGAGACTAGAATCTTCTCAATTTTATTTAGATAATGTATGGGAATTTTGTCTAATAGTTTTCCATTTGTCTGCATTCTATAAGGCACTTCAATATTATCAATTATTTTCATGATTTTATTTATCTGGAGGAGAGGTTCCCCGCCATAAAAAATAATAACTGCATTTTCATCCTTACTGATGAATTTCTTAAGTTTTCCTATATCGATTTCACTAGATTCGGGCGCGGATAGGTCAAGTGTAACTTTTTTTTCAATATCCGTATCAAAATCATTCATTGACTTTTCGTAGCAGTACTTGCACTGTGAATTGCACCTCGTTGTTAGTATGATGTGGTAGTGCATGGGTCAATCTAAATTAATTCGTTTAAATTAGTTATGCATACTGTTTTTTAATTCTCAATAATTACGTTAGTTTTATATTCAATATGACATTGAAAAAATATAGAAACACAATAGTGATGACATGAAAAAGAAAAATTCTATACTCCTTATTAAAAAAATTTTGCCCATAGGATTGCTTAATAGAATCAACAGAGTACAATTTGGATATAGAAGCCTCTTTCTCATATTTATTGTAGGAATTCTGACTTTTAGCATATGGATATTAAATAGGATTGGGGGATATTTTCAATTCTATTTATTTATTGCCAAAAGCTCTGCATTAATTGGGATTTGTTTACTTTCTTTAACAATTTTTTTATCCTTAAGGTGGCATTATATTGAATCAGTATTCGGTGGCCTGGACAAAGTCTACAAAGCTCATCACCTTACTGGGCAGATTACAATGGTGGTGATACTGCTCCATCCTGTTTTTCTGATTCTTAGAGTATTCCCTAATTGGGATTTTATATTGTTATATATTATCCCGGGATTGAATATCCCATATACATATGGGATTGTTTCGTTTTTCCTTCTTGTTATGCTTTTGATCTTTACACTTGCAATAAAATTACCTTACAAAATTTGGCATCTTACTCATAAGTTTATGGGAGTTGCCCTAATCTTGGCTACTTGGCATGCATTAGTTGCAGGGCGAGATATAATACAATACCCCATTCTTAGAGCATGGATCCTCTTGTTTGCATTAGTTGGAATTATTTCATATTTTTACATGCTTTTTTTCTATCAGCTAATTGGCCCTAAATTTAAAGCTGAAGTAAAAGAAGTAAAGAATATAGGGGGAATAACAGAAATAAAATTTAAAACAATTCAGAAAAAAATGAACTTTCACCCTGGACAATTCGTCTTTATCAAGTTCTTAAACCTTGAAAAATCATTTGAAATATTCCCTTTTTCAATTTCAAGTTCAAACAGTGAAGATTTGATAAGAATTTCGGCAAAAAGATCAGGGGATTTCACTTCTTACCACCTTCCTAAAGTGAACGTTGGAGATAATGTTTATTTATATGGGCCATATGGTAAATTTGCAGAAAAATATCTTTTTGAGGATAAGGACATGATCTGGATTGCAGGAGGCATAGGTGTAACCCCATTCCTTAGCATGTTAAAGAATCAGGATTTATCTAAAAAAAGTAAAATTAATTTCATATGGGCATGCAAAGATGAAAATGATATCCTCTATGATAAAGAAATAAAAGAAATTATAAAAAATATAAGTAATATACAATATAGAGTATGGCTTTCAAAAAACGTTGGGAGAATTACAGCAGAGCATATTAATCAATTATTTGGGATTAGAGAGGATATAGGCACAAAATTTATTTTTATATGTGGCCCTAATCAGATGATGATGGAACTTGCAGATCAATTTATCAAAATGGGCGTTAAACCTAGAAATATAATTTTTGAAGATTTTAATCTAATTTAGGGATTTCATGATGGGTGGTATTAAAGAGTTAAAAGAAAAAACAAAAAATATTGAAACAGATATTTACGCGCTCTATAAAGCATATAGAGATCCAAGAGTTCCTTGGTATGTAAAACTAATTATCCTGTTTCTTTTAGGATACTTCATAAGTCCCATTGATATAATCCCTGACTTTATTCCAGTCGTTGGATACATAGACGATATTTTAATTATCTCGCTTACAATATACCTGATAATAAAATTGATTCCAAGTGAAGTTTTTGAAGACTGCAGAAATAAGGCTATATGTGAACCAATAAGTGTTAAATCAAAATGGATTGTTACTTTTTCGATTGTCATTATATGGTTCATTGCAATCTATATCGTCCTAAGATTATTATTTCCGTCTATTTTGGCCTAAGTTAATCTAAGAATTATTATTACAGAAGAAGTCTATTATCCATTCTTTTATTTCATCTCTAGATTTCTTAAAAGCATTTAATTTGTCTTTATCTGTTCCTTCTGCGTGGGAAGGGTCTTCAAATTTTCTATGTATATAATTTTTTGCACCAGGAAAAAATGGGCATGTTTCTTTAGCATTATCACAAACTGTAATCACATAATCAAATTTTATTCCACTAAAATCTTCAGTGCTTTTTGAATAATGAGACGAGATGTCAATTCCTATCTCTTTCAATGCCTCGATTGAAAATGGATTTATTTTAGTAGGTTTCGAGCCTGCGCTATATGCCTCATACTTGTCTCCACAAATATAGTTTAACAG
>LNGC01000032.1 GCA_001587715.1 Candidatus Methanofastidiosum methylothiophilum
GCAACTGTCACACCAGGCCAGACCATAACAGTTGTGATGACAGTAAATAACACTGGAGGAGAGCAGGTAAATAATGTCACACCATCATCTCTAACATTGGGCGGGACAAGCACTGCAACAGGTCCAGTAACAGGACCATCCCCCGGATCGGCAAATATCGCCGCAGGAGGAAGTGCAACATTCACATGGACCTATACTGCTGGAGCGGCAGGCACAGTCAACTTCACTGGCAATGCCAGTGGAACTGGTGCAACTTCAGGAGCCACAGTCGCCTCAACTGCAAACGCATCAAATGACGTTACAATACTAGGAAAAAATCCTTTACCTGAAAACATATTATTTCCTGGGGTAACTTTAGAAAGATTAATTCTTCCCTCTGGACCAATCCCAATAGATGGCTCGATTGGTGCTATAATTGACACTGGAACTAGTATTATTATAGATGGAAAGGAAATTCCTGTACTTGAATTATCTGAAGGAACAAAAATAATAATAGGGCAAGTCAATAATAAAGGATTTTTAACTCAAACTGATGCAACGATTAAATTTGAAAAATTGCCTCAAGGAATCTCCATCGGAATAGATCCACAATCTCAAAAGATTAAAGCACATAGTACAGGTAGTTACATACTTACAATAAATGTTTCACCTGAAGTTCCTGAAGGAGAATACTTGATTACTGTGATTGCTTCTACAAGAAGGGGCGTATTAGATACAGACACAATTAAATTCGTAATTAGTTAATTTGAATATTATTTCTATTATTTGAGAAATTCTCAATTATTTTTAACTATTTCATAATTTAATCAAAACATTTATATATTTCTTAATCTTAACTCTTCCGATGAAACAAACTTACATAATTTTGATTTCTAGTATGGTGATATTATCACTTCTACTAGGTTGCGCTCAAACTCCAAAAGAACAGAAGGACGAACATGGATGTATTACTTCTTCAGGATATTCTTGGTGTAACGCTTTACAGAAATGTATCAAACCTCCAGAAGAATGCGTGCAACCATATGGCAGTGACAGGGACGAGCATGGATGTATCGGAAGTGCTGGATATGTCTGGTGTGATATTAAGCAGAAATGTATCAGGCCTTGGGAAGAAAATTGTTCTAAAGAAGTACATAAAGATGTACACGGTTGTTTAATAGATGATGGAGAGGAATGGTGTGCTTTAAAAAATAAGTGCATCAAACCTTGGGAAGAACACTGTTCTGAATCCCCTCCAATAGGCGGCGACAGAGATGAACACGGCTGTTTAATTGCAGCAGGCTACCAGTGGTGTGATTACAAACAAAAATGTTACAGGCCATGGGAAGAATCATGCGCTCCTGATCCACCCACACCTCCAATAGGCGGAGACAGAGATGAACACGGCTGTTTAATTGCAGCAGGCTACCAGTGGTGCGAATATACAAAGAAATGCTACAGGCCTTGGGAGGAGTCCTGTAAAGCGCCTAAACCTATAGGCGGCGACAAAGATGAGCATGGGTGCCTCATAGCTGCAGGCTACCAGTGGTGCGAATATACAAAGAAATGTTACAGACCTTTTGAAGAAACATGTAGCATCGGTGGAGATGTCGACGAACATGGATGCAAAGAATCTGCTGGCTACACATGGTGTGAGGTCAAAAACAAATGCATTAGAACATGGGAAGAGTCCTGCACTATCGGTGGAGATGTCGACGAACATGGATGTCTAGTTGCATCTGGATACCAATGGTGTGAAGGCCTTAAAAAATGCATCAGACCATGGGAAGAAGAATGCCCAACTGGATGATAATTCTAAATTTTTTATTTTTTTAAATTTATAAATAACTTTTTATAATGGCCATATTATATAGTCTTAATGGATAAAATCTCATACATCAAGATTGCAATAGCTGTTATTATCCTCCTTATGGGTCTCTATTTAGTTTATCCAATTATCCCTGGCTTGATAGGCGGATTTGTATTTGCATACGCATTCCTTCCAGTCTACAATAGGATTTTTAATAAAACAAAAAGGAATGGTTTATCTGCAGCACTTACTACCCTTTTCGTATCTGCCCCGATTTTAATCACAATACTTTATGCATTTTTTAAAGCTCTTTCTGAACTTAGGACGATTACCGAAATATTAAAAAGTAGATCTTCAGTTTCTATTTTAGGTATCTTTGGGATAGATATCTCTGAATCTCCTTTTTATGGATTTATAACTGAAACTTTTCCTAGATTAGTGAATCTAACAGAAGTTTTTTCAAGATCTATGCATGGATTGCCTTTAACATTAATGAATATCCTAATCTTGTTCTTAGCTCTTTATTACTTTCTCCATGAAAGAGTAGTAATTGAAGATTTTATTCGTAAAATAATGCCCCCACACTACCACAGAGATTTAATCGAAATTCTTGAGCCTACTAACAAGGTGATTAATGGATTAATTTATGGAAACGTAATGAGTGCAATCATAATTGGATTACTTGCAACTATGGGTTTCCTTTCATTGGGTGTACCTTATTCTTTCTTACTAGGTCTTTTAGTCGGGCTTGCTGCATTGTTACCGGTGGCGGGACCTTGGACAATTTATATCCCGGTAGGATTTTACTTTCTCCTTATAGGTGATTTTTTTAGGGGGATAGCACTCTTAGTATTTGGAGTGGTAATTCTTGGAGTTTTATACAATTTTTATATATTCCCAAAACTTGGCGGAAAACAGGCACAACTTCACCCTTTTATTGTACTAATTGGTTTCCTTGGGGGTGCGTATATGTTAGGTCCGGTGGGGATTCTTTATGGGCCTATTATTTTAGGGCTGCTCAAAGGACTAGCTGAAGGTATTATTAAAGAAAGCTCCAGCAACAAAAGATTTTTCAGGAAATAGTTTTTTATTAAGATAAAATAATTATCTTCTAAATATATATCTCGCAGGACTTCTACCGAGGCCTATTTCAAACTTACAGTTTTTACAGAGTTTGCCAATTGTTGTTGATCTACCAAAAAGGTCTTGAGAGAGTATATCTTGGAGTTCTTTTCCACAAAATGGGCAGGTCTTTATTTCTCTGCCCTTACGGGAGTGTACCTGAACTCTTACTCCATATTTTTTGGCAACTCTCCTAATTCTCTCTGCCGATACCCTTACCTCATCTGTTTCAGATAGTTTTTTTGTCACCTTCTCAAAAAGTTCATTTTGTGAGTGGATTACTGTATCCTCTTGTAAAACTTTCTTAATGGCGTTAAGAATTTCTGGGTCTGTAGCCCGCATACTCTAAGTTAGAGATTTAAAATATAAATGATTATCTCTAAAAATCACTTTTTAGTTTTCATAAACTCTTCAAGTCTAGAAAAAGCTTCTTCCATTGTTTCAACTGGCGGCAGGAAAACTGACCTGAAATGGTCCTTTCCATAGACAGGACAAAATCCACTACCATGGACCAAAAGAACTTTTTTCATTTTCAAAAACTCGTATACAAACTCTTTGTCATCCTTCCATCTGTTATCTAACTCAATTTTTGGAAAGATATAAAGCCCTCCCATTGGCTTTGTAGTGCTTATTCCTGGAATCTCATTTAGTCTCTTGTAAGCAAATTCGCTCCTCTGTTTTAACTTTGAAACCATTTCTATAACGTATTTTTCACTGTCTTTATATGCTTCAATAGCTCCTGCTTGGCATATAGAATTTGCAGAAATCCTTGCACGAAGTTCCTTCATTATTCCCTCTTTTATATCAAAAAGGGTATCCCAGTTATAGAATGCCATATACCCAACTCTCCACCCAGGAGCAAGGTAAATCTTTGAAATACCGTTGAATGTTATTATAGGTACTTCATCAGTCATGGAAGCTGGGCTTACAAATGAATCATTAAAAGCAATCCTATCATATATCTCATCAGAAATAATAAAGACATCATGTTCTAATGCAATATCCAGTATATCCTTTAGAGTTTTTTTAGGATAAATGGCGCCAGTGGGATTGTTTGGATTAATTATAACTATGCATTTTGTCCTTTCAGTTATCTTTGATTTGAGATCCTGGACATCAATATTCCATCCGTCCTTTTCAATAGTTCTGTAAGGGACTGGAGTTGCACCAAAAAAATTTGCATAGGCGGTGTACGTTGGATAACCTGGTCCCGGAACTAAAACTTCATCCCCCGGCTCAAGAGTCGCCCCAAAGACTAAATTAACTCCTTCGGTAACTCCTGACGTTACAACAACATCCTCTAAGTATATTTTTCCATTATTTCTAGATTCTCTCTCAGCAATGACTCTTCTTAATTCTGCATTGCCTAGAGAATCCTCGTAACCATTAAAACTACCCCTAGCCGCATTGACGATGGCATCCACCATAGGCTCTGGAGTTTTAAAGTCAAACTTCAGAGGGTCCCCTATATTTAGTTTTAATATCTTGTCTCCTTTAGATTCGAGCTTCCTTGCATATTCAACTACGTCTCGAATCGCATAACTTATCGTTGAAGATCTTTCTGAAACGTTCAATGGTATCACCTTCTATCCGGCTATTGAAGTTTGATATATCCCTATTTAAGTTTAACTATTATATTAGAACATAATACTAAAAATTAAAACAAATTATAAAAAATGTTCTATAATATCTATTATATTAAAATAATGTAGATTCATTAGTTAAGGTATCTGTGTTACCCATAAACAAATAAGAAAAGATAATATGCTCCAATTAAGATAAGCATTATCCCACTTATCCTATCTAAGGATTTTGAATACTTCTTAACAAAATCTTCTACTCTCTTTAGGCCAAAAAATGAAGATATAATAATAAGAGGTGCACCAACTAAAAAAGAATAAATTAAAAGAGAGGCAATGACAATTAAAATATTCTTTTCTAAAGATACTATCGATACAAGGGATATCAAGAGTGGAGCGGCCCTTGCAATAGTTATTAAGCCATATGAAATACCATATGTATATGGGGTTGAGCCATAAAAATTCCTCTCTTTTTTCACTGACAATATGTAACTAATTTTTACCATCCTTAAGAGAATCAATCCTATAACAATGGATATTGCTGCCCCTAGAAGAAATCCTAGTTTAGGATATGAATTAAATATAGAAGAAATCCCAAAATTACCAAGCAGTCCAAGTGGTATAAATACTGTAGAAACTCCTAATGAGAATATAATTGCATTAAGTGGTGCCCGCTCACCCAAGACTTTTGGAAAAATAGGAATAATAAAAAAGAGATTCAATGGGCATAAACCTGCTGTTATTCCCAGCACAACTGACGATATTAAGGATTCAAACATTAACTATATGAACCCCATCTCTTTTTCTTTTTCCCTGACATTAAGTCGCGTTTTTATGACTGTATCGGGATTTAAGCTTATGGAATCAATACCGCTTTCAACTAGGAAGGATGCAAATTCTGGGAAGTCTGATGGTGCTTGTCCACATATACCGATCTTTTTGTTCTTTGATTTCACAACTTCTATTGCCTTTTTAATTAGTCTTTTCACTGCAATGTTCCTTTCATCATATATGCTTGAAACAAGCTCTGAGTCTCTGTCAAGACCAAGTGCAAGCTGTGTGAGATCATTTGAGCCAATAGAGAATCCATCAAAGATTTCACAGAATTCGTCTGCAGCAAGAACGTTTGAAGGGATTTCACACATCACATAAACTTCAAGTCCATTTTCACGTTGCACAAGTCCATACTCCTTCAAAGTGTTTATGACTTTTCTTCCTTCAGCAGGTGTCCTGCAAAATGGAACCATTATTTTGATATTGTTTAGCCCAATCTCTTCTCTGGCCCGCTTAATAGCTTTACATTCCAGAGCAAAAGCCTGTTTGAAGTTTTCATCGTAATATCTAGAGGCGCCCCTCCAACCTATCATTGGATTGCTTTCCTTTGGCTCATAGAATTTACCGCCTATAAGATTTTCATATTCATTTGATTTGAAATCACTTAGACGCAGAATCACGTCCTTTGGATAGAATGCAGCCCCAATCATCGATATACCATATGTAAGCTTGTCAATATAGAAATGTGTTTTTTGTTTGTAACCACCTGTTTTATCCTCTATCTGTTTTACTGCCTCCGCAACTGACATATCGTACCTTGATTTCTCACTTAATTCCTCATAGTTTACAAGGGCCATCGGGTGGATACCTATGTAGGAATTTATAATGAATTCTTCTCTCGCTAATCCAACACCATCGTTTGGAATTTGTGACTGATAAAAGGCCTTTTCTGGTATTCCTACATTCATCATTATCTTAGTTCTAGTTTCTGGCAGTTTCTGTATGTCAATTTCTTCTATCTCATATTTTAGTAAGCCATCATATACTGCTCCAACTTCACCTTCTGCACAGCTTACAGTAACCTTCTGACCATCTGACAAAACTTCAGTTGAGTTATCAGTTCCAACGATACATGGGATTCCAAGTTCTCTCGATACGATTGCTGCATGGCAAGTTCTTCCACCTCTATTCGTGACAATAGCGCTTGCCTTTTTCATCACAGGTTCCCAATCTGGGTCTGTCATCTCTGTTACAAGGACCTCTCCTTCTCTAAAAAGTGAAATTTCCTTTGGGGTCCTTATTATATGAACCATTCCCTGTCCAATTAGATCTCCAACAGCTTGCCCAGTTACAAGTTTCTTTCCTTTTTCTTTAAGGATGTATGTCTTTATAGTATTAAAATCTCTCTGAGAATGGACAGTTTCAGGTCTTGCCTGTAAAATATAAAGCTCACCAGTATTGCCATCTTTTGCCCATTCAATGTCCATAGGGGTGTATTTCCCTTTTTTATTAGAATAGTGATCTTCTATTATTACTGCCCATCTAGCAAGCATTAGAACGTCTTCATCAGAGATTGAAAATTGATTTCGTTCTTTTTCATCAACCCTGATATTCTTTGTTCCTTCATTTGGGTCATCTGAATAAATCATTCTTCGCTGCTTTGCCCCAAGTTTTTTATTAATAATTGATTTGTAACCTTTCTTTAGAGTTGGTTTAAAGACATAAAATTCATCAGGATTTACAATACCCTGGACAATATTCTCACCAAGACCATAAATTGAAGTAACTAATACAACATCTTTAAATCCAGATTCTGTATCAATGGTAAAAATAACTCCGCTAGAACCAGTGTCACTCCTTGCCATCTTCTGAACACCGATTGATAGTTTAACTGAGAAATGATCAAATCCCTTGTCATGTCTGTATGATATGGCCCTATTTGTGAAAAGGGACGCAAAACATTTTTTACATGATAAAATCAAAGCCTCTGGACCTGTAATGTTAAGAAAAGTTTCTTGTTGCCCTGCAAACGAGGCATCAGGTAGGTCTTCAGCAGTGGCGGACGACCTCACAGCAACATCAACATTTTTTCCGTACATCTCTTCTAGCTTTGAATAAGCCTTAATTATTTCTTTCTTTAACTCGTCGGGAAAATCTGCTTCGATTATAGCATGTCTTATCTTTTCCCCCCTCGTTGCAAGATTTTCATAAGTATTTGTATCAAGATCCTTTAGAATATCCTTTATCTTTTTTTCTATTCCGGCCTTCTTTACAAAATAATCATATGCATAAGATGTAATGGCAAACCCTTCAGGAATTTTAATACCCTTACTTTTCAAGTTCCTTATCATTTCTCCAAGGGATGCGTTTTTACCACCTACAAAAGGAATATCATCGATATCTATTTCTTCAAAAAATAGGATTAATTTATTTTCCTTGTCTTGGGCCATAGTTACACCTGAATACATTCTAAAAACAATCCTTAAAAAGTTTTGGATATTTATTTAAACTATATATTCTATATATTTTTATTAGTTTTTTTTATATACAATTTTACGAATAGTTTTAAATAAAAGAAAAAATAATCTGTTTCGTGGTCAAATGAAATTTAAAATTATAGCTATATTGACAATTTTACTTTTTTCTATGGGGACAATCTCCTCGGCAATGTCATTAGAATTTGAAAGTAATACAATCTACAAAGATGAATTCGATATTCTCAAAGTCATGGCAAATGACATCGATGGAGATGGTAACTACGAGATTCTTGCATATACTGCAGGGAAAAAATTTTTGTGTCTTGATGATAAGGGGAATACTAATTGGACTCTAGACTCAAATAACTCTTTTTCCATGATTAAAATAATGGATATCTATGATTCCACTGAAAATGAAATTATTTTAGGAACAGAAAATAGAGTTCTTTCAAAGAAAGAAATATTTAACGCCCTTGTATATTTTCTTGATTCCAAAGGGAATGAAATAGCGATCATACCTATATTGGGGTCAGTACTTGATTTAGATATAGGTGATGTCGATTCAAATGGTTCATACGAAACGCTTGTCGGCGCTGACGATGGCAATGTCTATCTTTTCGATGAGAGCCTTAATCTATTATGGAACTACAAGACTAGAGGTTATAATTTTAGAACTCTTATTGTTGATTTAAACGAGGACGGAATAAACGAAGTCATGATTGTTTCCTGGGATAATACATACTTACTTAATGGTCTTGGGAAGCTTACAAATTCTTATGAAACTAAACATATTCTTAGGGACTTACACCTTGACAGATATAACAATATGATTCATGTATCCCGTTGGTTTAGGGAAGATTCTCAAACATGGAAGGGAACAGTTGTATATTCGTTAAACAGGAATTTAGCCCAGATGTGGGAGTTCAGAACAGAAACTGAATCTAGCGCATCAACATTTTTCGATGTTAATAATGACGGAAGGGATGAACTAATACTTGCTGGAACTAAAGGAGAAATAATAATTCTTGACTCAAAAGGCATATTTCTTAAAAGATTTGATCTACCTGACAGAATATTCAGAATAGAAGTAATGAAGGAAGGAAATATAAATTATATAGTTGCAGGAAGCAAAGACAATAATTTGTACTTTATTGACTATAATACAGGAAACATTGAATACAAGTTCCCAACTCAAGGGTGGGTAGAGACCTTTTTCATATCGGATATAAACAAAGATGGAAAACAAGACATAATCGTTGGATCTAATGATAATAAGATATACTTATTGCTTCAACAAAAAGAAGTAATCGCTAACGCTGAAGAAGAGAACAAGACAGTTATAGATAAACCTCCTGAAGTAGAACAGCCAAAAACTGAGCCGAAGAATGTTCCTTTCGAAGAAGTTGGTATACTTGGTGGAACTCTAATGGGCGCAATTTATCTTGCTATCAGAAAAAGAAGATGATTATTCCCTCTTTTTTACACTTTCTCTTTTAATACCTTTTTCTTTTCTTTCTTTTGATACTCTCAATCTTTCTTGACTTATAGCAATGTTGTTTCTTGTTTTAATAGGTTCTTCTTTCCGCTTCATAACTTTTCTTTTGACCGATTTCTTTTTTACCTCAATGTTTGGAAGAGTTTGTCTGGCTGAATTTAATATTATTGCACTTGAAAGTATGACTCCTATGTAGAAGAAAATATTAATTGAATTTTGAGCTAATCTTATTCTATCTTGTGTCAATATGTACTCATTTGTCACGAAAATTAGAGATTTCATTGGCCCTTCTTTTAAAACTGAAGTTACTTTTGATTTAACATTGACCTTTTCCTGAAATCCTTCAGACGATAGGCCAGTATCGACATTGAATACAAGTATGTAATCGCCTGCTTCATTGAATCTTGCTTTGAATATTAATTCTTTTGTCTCGCCAACATTTAGCGCACCGTTCCACGTTCCATTAATTATATTAGCAGTCGAACTCTGTAAATTAACTTTTAGATTATTTGCATTAGCTTTACCTGTATTTGCCAATGTGAAAGGTATTTCAAAAATATCTCCCTCTTCAGGCTCGAGTTTTTTTGTCACAGTAAGGATAACATTTGGATTATACCCTACAAGAGTTACTGATGGAGGATGGTAAATACTTAATTTGACAGTATCCCCTGATATATCATTCACTTCAAAGATATAATTACTTATCCCTTTCAAAGTGCGTTTTTTGATTACATAATCTTGATTCTCTGCATTTACTGTAGCTGATAGTGGAGCAGCATCAGTAATCTTAAAATCCAATCCTCCAATATTGCTTGTTTCTCCTTTTCTTAAAGAAATCTCAGATTTACTCAACGACTTTATATTTGAACTTGAATAAACTATAAACTTTATACCAGTATCAGTCTGATTTAGAACTTTCACCATAATAGAACCAAAAGCTAGTATATCATCAGATAATCCATATAGGGTTTTTGAATCCTGATTATTTCTAACATTTACAATAAGTCTACTGTCACTCCTATTGACGTTCATAGAATATATTTTGTCCCCTTCTCCAAAATACAATAAAAAAGGATTTTCACCCATTTCTCCAGAGTAAACAGGATTCATACTCCTAAGGACATCTTTTTTTGTGTAATTTATTTTGAAATTGGCGGCACCCTGATCAAAGTATATTGTAAATACATAGACGCCCTCAAATTTTATATCTTCAAAATCAATATCTGTAGGGTAGTCCCTTAATTTGACAATATCGGGCACTACTACAGTCTTTATGACTTCGTTTGTATATTTATTTTTTTGTACTATATTAAGTTCAATGGTATTAATACAAGAAGACACATAAAGATCTTTATCACAAACATCAGTATCGACGAGTCTTATTTCGTAATTATAAATATCCCCAGATATGGTATAACTTTCATTTTCTTTTTCATATAGATGTACCATTATGGTAACTTCTTTCTTTTCATCTGCTCCAAGGACGAAATTTATCGAGCATATTAGCATCAAGCAGGTAAAAACTGACAAAAGACGCCTGTTCATTAAAAAAATATACGGGGTAACGCTTAAAAGACTTATTATATACTATCTTTCATGAAGAAGGTCTTACCACTATTACTTATTTCTTTGATTTTGCTACCTTTGTACGGTGCAGCGGACGCTGACCCCAAGGTAGAATTAACATACCCTAAAGAAACTGAAGCCGGAAAACTAATCTACATTGATGTGAATTTACATAATACTACCTCTGAAATGCTTTGGGATTTGAAAGCAGTCATAGACCCAAGTGACATTCCCCCCGAAATTAAAAACTATATCAAGATCATAGATGGCGAAAAGGATTTTGTACAAGGAGAAGGGGACCATAGTATTAATGTCCAGGATAAAGCAAATATCAGATTGTCAATTGAAACTACTGCAAATGCGGATGCTGGAACTTATAAAATACCCTTGAGAATAAAGGGCGAAATTGGAAACTGCAGACAGGGATGTAAGCCCTATCTACTTATGAAAGAAATTGAGTTCAAAGTTATTAAAGAATTTCCCTCACTTAAAATTGAGTTATCATCTTATCCTAAAGAAGTCTTGCAAGGTCAGAGCATTAACATTCCATTTAAGGTATCAAACTATGGCCTTGGTTACGGTAATAATATTAAACTAAGCGTTCCTACAAATAACAATTTCACCACATCTTTAGATGTAGATTCAATTGGACTAATGAGGTCACAGGAATCAAGAAATGTCACCCTTAATATTGCTGCTAAAGGTGATTCCACTTCGGGAAGCTACAAGACAGATGTGGTAGTTGAGTATTTTGATCCTTATGGAACTAAAAGAGCCACAACTGAATCAATCTCTTTTACAATAAAAGATTCAACCCTATCTAAAGATGCAGAAGGCTATTACGCACAAGGAAATGAATACTATGAAAAGAAGAACTATTCAAAGGCTCTTGGAGAGTACGAAAAAGCAAAAGAGGCATACCAACAACTTGGATTAACAAATAAAGTAAGTGAAGTTAACGCCCGAATAGAACTAACAAAATCAGCAATTGAATCGACAAAATCAAGTATTTCCCCCTCTATGTATATAGTATTCGGGGTTCTGCTCAGTGCAGTTACAATGCAACTTGGCGTATTAGTTGGGACTTTGATGAGAAAACCTAAATCTCCTAAGTCCTCAAGCATACCCAAAAATGATTATTAAAGTGGGATGTACTCAGATACGACTCTTTTGTATATAGGATATTCTTTTACTATTGCCGATTTTATTTTCTTTGATAATTCCTTATTTTCAGATATCTCCTCTGCTACGGCCCAGTGAGTGAACACTTTATCTCCTTGAACTTCATACATCTTTTTAGAAATATTAAGTTCATCTTTAAGATAGTTAACTATTTCTCTAACGTCCCCCGATAGCTCGCCCTTAACAATAAGACAATCTTCAATCGTCTCATAATACTTTTTGGTATTTTTTGCTCTTCTTTCCCACCTTCTTCTAAGTTGGATAGCATCCTTTAGAACAGATGGGCAGAAATGAATTGATATTGGGAGATCTTCGTATTTCTCTAATAGTTTGAGTGCTAGATCTTTACTCCCTTTAATCATACTTGTGTCACTATCAAATTCAAATCCTCTTTGTGAAAGATTGTCCCAATTTGTTTCCGTATATTCAAATTCGTTTAAATTAATAAAAGAAAATCCTGTCGTTGATGCAGATTCAATTATTGAGCATACCCTTTCAAAATCTCCTGGAATAGCAGGGATTTCAATTCCAAAGTCAAAGTCCATACTAAGGATATTTTTTAGGCCGTATATTTCTTCTTTATTTTTCACATGGAATCTTACTTCATCAACATATCCTTCTAACTTCTCTAAATTATTAACTTTTTTATCAGTGCTCCCTGTGTAAAGGTGGATATGATGCTCATTATAAGCTTCTTTAATTAATTTAGCATAATCTAGGCATTTATTTATTTTTAAAAGTGGATCGCCCCCTGTAAAACTGATTCCTTTTGATCCACATGCCTTTATCTCTTCTAAAATGTCTTCTTTACTTTGTATTTTTCTCTCATTAATATATGATATGTCCTTGTCCTTTTTCTCATTGGATACCGGGCAATAATAACAATTTACATTGCATACCCCGGTAACAAAAATTACTGATTTCTTACCTTTAATACACAATTTACATCCTTTTGGGAGCTTACCTGTATAACTTGAGTTAGCATCAGTTATCTTTATTGACATCTACTTTGATTAAATCTTCTGACTTTAAAAGATATCTTCAAAACTTATTTAAACTAAAAATAAAAAATTTATTAAAGGTGCGACAATGGACTTCCTTAAAGTCACAAGTGAGCTCAAAAAAGATGTAGAAAACGAGATTAAAGAATTCTTTGAAACTGAACTCAGGTCAATAGAAAACGAAGTTCTACGTGATTTCTATAAAGACATAAGACACCACACACTCCTTGGCGGTAAAAGACTTAGACCGATAATGTGTATCATGGCTTATTGCGGGTATTCAGAGTACAACCCTAAAATTCTAAGAGCTTCAATAGCATTTGAGCTTCTTCATTCTTCTTCTCTTATACTTGACGATGCGATGGATGAGGATGTTATAAGGCACGGTGAAAAAACTTTCAATGCGATATATGCGGACAAATTTTTGAAGTCAACACGATTTGATTTGACGCCATATTATGATGGTGGCAACTGGATAAAGAAAGATGGACTTTCTCAGCTACTTATGATGCAAAGGGCAATCTCAAGATATTCTTACGCTCTTTCAGTTTTGGGATCCAATATACTTTATGCTTTAAGTGGTAAGGCAATAAGATCAAGCGAATTTGATGATAACATTGTCATGAAAGCAATGATAATGCAGAGAGAGATGTACAAAATATTAAATGAGGGCCAATTATTAGATATCTTGATGGAACAAAAAGGAGGAAACGAAGATAAGTATTTTGAGATGATAGATCATAAAACAGGAATCCTCTTTAAATATCCTTTAAGGATTGGTTTACTTTTCACTGAAAAGGCAGATATATACTCTTTAGACAATTATTCTATGAATCTTTCAAGAGCATTTCAGGTCCATGACGACATCCTTGGCGTCTTTGGAGAAGAGGATACAACTGGGAAACCAGTCGACAGTGACATCAAAGAAGGAAAAAATACACTATTAGTTATAAAAACACTTGAATGTGCAGATGAAAATCAATTAAAGAAAGTCAAGGCCATTATAGGAAATAGAAACGCATCATCAGAAGATATAGCCGAAATAAAGGACATAATGAAAAGCTGTGGCTCTTTGGACTATTGCATTGAAAAGGAATCTCAATTTATCAAAGCGGCTAAAGAATCGATAGATCCAAACATGGAAGAAAAATCAAAAATA
>LNGC01000033.1 GCA_001587715.1 Candidatus Methanofastidiosum methylothiophilum
TTAGTTTTTTATTCTGATATTCTATTATCTCCTCTCTGGATTTGAACTCCAAAAAAACACCCCGTTAAATTTCCCCACTTTGGGGATAAAATTTCACGAGGGAATTCAATAGCCATAATAATAATAGCAATAAACGGAAGAGAGAGCATTCTCAAAAAGAACATAAGTAGGTTTGAATAAATTCTCCCTCATTGAATCCCTCATAGTAAAAACAGACAGGATGTTTATAAGGTTTTCTAATTTTTTGAAGTTTTTTTGAATACTGTTCTATGACTCAAGGATATAATGAAAAAGTTAAGAAATTCATTTAAACCTTTAATTAAAATTAATCTTATGAATAAAAAAATAATGCTTATACTTATTAGTTGTATTAGTGCCGGAATTTTGACTTATGTTAATATTCCCTTACAATGGGGAAATCCAAATCTTGGAACTACTCCCGTATCCATTGTTTCTATTTTTACCCCGTTGGGCGGCATTATTACGGCACTTGTTAAAGGCATTAGCTCATCAATTTACACAGGCAGAACCTATGTTGAAATGGCGGCCGGAGTAGGAGATGCCTTGATGGCTTTATTAACTTTTTATCTTGTGAAAAAAATCGGAAAAGAAAAGGCCATAATAGTTGGACAATTCTCAAGGTACATATTTACCTCAACTCTTGTAGCTATCTCTGTTTCATTTTTTAGAGATAAGAATATTAATGAAATTCCAATAATCTGGATCGATATGTTTCCAGCTATTACTATATCGATAATTCTAAATATAGTTGCTACAATAATAATTCTAAAAATATTTGGGGATAAAATAAATAACTATTTATATAGTATCCATAAAGAAACAAGTTCTTAAAAAAATGAAGTTTAATAAAATAAATATATAAAATATTATTTTATTTTTATTTCAAATGACTTCTCATCTATTGGTGGAACACTTTCCCATGGCCTAGCATAAGAGAACTTAATACTAGTATCTGTGCTAGATCCAATTACCTTAAATTCAAATATTTCTGTTCCGCCACTTCCCATAAGCTGCGGTTCATCAGCTTTGTAGGATGTATCGACTAATTGGATTAGAGTTTCATCAAAATCTGCATTCCATTGATATCCCGTAGTTGGATTGGATTTGAGGCTAATTTTGAATGTATCTCCCTTCCCTAAGAAGATAGCCCCCGTAAAGTCTTCATTGTAGATTTTTCCATCGTTTGTAAAGAAAGAGAAATAAGATGCTATCGCAAGAAGGATAATAACGATTCCCCCGATTAATATTTTTTTATTTTTTTCCATTCATGTTTTAAATATAGTGATATGGTTCAATATGTTTTGAAGCTAAGTAAATCAGACTATACTTCTGTTGCTAATACTACAAATATAATTAGATAATATCACTATCTTTTTCCAATATTATTAGATAATTACCTTCCTACGATGTTCTCTATCTCTTTTATTGTGGCTTTTCGCTGTTTCTCCTTACCATACAAGGAAAATATCTTCTCAGCTGTTTCAAGAGTTCTTATTGCAGAATCTAGCCAATTTATTAAATCCGCAGAAAAAATTTTCAGGCCATAGTCTTTTCTGAACTCTTCACTTACTCTGTGAGGGGATAATTTTGCTTTTCTTAAATCTAATAATCTTTTTCCAATCTCAATTTTTGGGCAATTACAATATGGTGCATCCTTACAATCACATGCAAAAAACTCAGTCAAAATATTAATCAAGACGTCTTCACCATGTCTTGATAGTGCTTCCTTCCTATTCTGGAAGTATATTTTTTCTAATGTTGTTCCAGAAAAAAGAGAGGAAGAATCAATTTTTAGAATAGCTTGAAGTTTACTGGTAAGGTAAGTATTTGGGAATGGTAAAGTTTGAAAAATAATTTCACGTACATCATCTCGATTAAATTTTTTAATGTAAATTGCATTGGATATTTTAAGAAAATTTGAAGATACTATTCTACCAAATTGGGTAATATTTACCTTATCCCCTTTAATATCAATTAGCCCTTCTTTTCTTAGAGTATCAACAAAGGTATTATCAAATGATGGGGCAAATCCCATTTCAAAATTTCTTTTTATTTCACTAATAGATAAATTAGAAAATGTAGAAACAATTGATAATGTTCTTTCTAATGATGCATCACTGTCATAGTTTACATCTACCTTCTCAGATTTATTATCTAAAAGATAAAAACAATGATCTTCTTCAGAGACATCACCATATTTTTCCTGGGGATCTATCAAAAGGTAAGCTTTACCTTTATCATGAAACGAGGGTCTACCAGCCCTTCCTATCATCTGTTGAAACTCAAATATCTTAAGTGGTTCTATCCCCATGGAAAGCGTTTCGAAAGTAACTGCGGATGCGGGAAAGTCTACACCTGCTGCAAGTGCTGCCGTAGTGACGACAGTGTCAATCTTTCCTTTCCAGAATTTATTTTCTATTTCCCTTCGTTCTTTAAAAGGTAGCCCAGAATGGTAAGCCGCAGCATTAATTCCTCTCGTTTTAAAATGTTCTGCTAAGGAGTGACAATTTTTTCGAGAATTGGAAAAAACAATTACTTGCCCCTTGTGGCCTTTTGATGAGATTTCTGAATTTTCCTTTCTTATTAGTCTAGAGATGATGTGTAATTTTCCCCCATGGCCTGAACAAAAAATAACGTGTCTTTCTAATGGTACGGGTCTCTTATCATAAATGACCAGTTCCATTTTAAGAATCTCAGAGAGTTCCTTTGAATTTCCAACAGTTGCAGATAGCCCTATAAACTGAGCTTTGGGGCATAAAACATATAGTTTTGATATTAAGCTGTCCAAAAGAGGACCCCTCTCTTTATCTTGAAGCATATGAATTTCATCTATTACGACAGTAGAAATACCATTAATAGTAATTCCAGACCTAAATATCTGATCAATTCCTTCGTATGTTCCAATTATTATGTCTGAATCTAATGATCTGCTTATATCTTTTGGATTCTCTGCGATTCTGGATAATCCAACTCTTAACGAAACACTATTATAGGGATAGTTTTCCTTAAAGTCTTCATATTTCTGCAAAGAAAGTGAAACTAGAGGCGATAGGTAAAGTAATTTATCTCCCTTTTTATATTTTGAAAAAAATGATAATTCCCCAATCAAGGTCTTTCCTGAAGCAGTTTCACTCATAATGAGAAAATTATTGCCCTTAAATAGCCCCTTCTCTATTGCAATTGATTGCACCGGGGTAAGTTCATTAATGCCTCTTGAAAAAAATCTGTCTTTAAATTCTTTTGATATATCAAGATCTGATATCTTATGTATTTTAATGTCAAGAGGAGACGAATCTATTCTATCGTACATCGTAATAGAAGAATCTTTTGTTGGGTCAAACTTTGGATCAAAAACCATCAGTACTCTTTCAACATCAGAATATCTTTTGAGCAGTTTCTCAGCAAGTTTTGTGTCCTTAATTCCTTTATGACTTAAATCCTTTACAATTTCAGCTTTTGCACATATTTCACATATTGGCTCAGAACGGTATGTATAAGGAGTTCCTTTACTATTGATTCTATCTTCTATCAAGCAAAACCTGCATAGCGAAATATAATCAAATTTAGCGCCATAAGAATTTAGCATATTAATAAATAAATTAAGAATCTCTTCTGGAAAGTGATCTTTTGAAATAAATATAGTTTCGCTCCTTAGGAGTTTTAGTGATTCTTTTGGCATTAATATAATCTCTTTTTCTACCTCGATCTTTCTGAATTTTTTAGGAACAAATCGCTCACCGTCTTGGGCAAGAACAAGAAGGTACTTTGTAGTGATCTTACCACTAAGAACTTCTAAGATTTCAACTTCGTCTTTCTTCTTCTTGTTCCTTACCGCTATAAGCATTAAAGATGCCTTTTCCACAATATTTATAAAATAACCTTTTTAATAGGGTAAAGGTGTTCATTTGAAGGTTCTTATTGCTGGTAATTTTGATGTTATTCATCCGGGTCATATCTATTTCTTAACTGAGGCATCAAAATTAGGAAACTTGACAGTCGTTGTAGCAAGAGATGAAACTATAAAGAAATTCAAAGGGCGTGTCCCGATATTTAATGAGAATGAACGCAAATTAATTCTTGAAAACCTTAAAATGGTTGAAAAAGTTATACTTGGGGACCAGAAAGATTTTTTTGCACCGGTCCTAAATGAAAATCCCGATATAATTTTTCTAGGGCCTGATCAGTATTCTTCGTGGATTGAAGAACGAATCAGTAAAAGTGGACTTAAAACAAAAATAATGAGACTTGACAAGAGATTACCATATAGCTCAAGTGAACTTAAGAAGAGGTTTTTAAAGGTATACACCCTAGATTCTTTAAAGAGTGACACTGAGAGATAATTATCAAGGATTTTCATATGTTTAAACAGATACCTCGTATTGATATAGATGAGATAGTAGATAAGGCATTTAAAAATGCTAAGAAAAAGGCTCATTCTAGTAAGAAGAACATAAATGAGATTGTTAAAGAGAAGGAATCGATTAGGGTAACAGTTGCTGGTGAGACACTAGCAGAATCCCTTTTCAAGGTCGTTGAGAGGTATCCCTCATTTGACAGATTACCCCCTTTCACAAGAGAACTGATAGACGTAATTGTTGGCATAGACAAATTAAGACATAATTTAGGGGCTGTTTCTTTTGCAGTGAATACAATTAACGCAGTTAAGTTAGAGTACATAAAAAATATTAGAAGAGCTAAATCGTCTCAGGACGCATCATTTTTTAGAAAACAGTGCTATGGAAGATATATCTCAATATTAAAACAAGTAGAAAAAAATCTGAAGTTTTTAAATGACGCAAGAGATAGGCTAAAAAATCTACCCTCAATAAATCCTGATTTGTATACGGTAGTTATTGCAGGATTTCCAAATGTGGGCAAATCTTCACTCCTAAAAGCGCTTACTAACTCTGAGCCCGAAATTAATTCTTATCCTTTCACAACTAAGGGGATAAATGTTTCTTCGTTTAATTATAACAAAAGGAAGATACAAGTTGTAGATACACCTGGACTACTTGACAGAGAACTTAGTTACAGGAATCCAATTGAATTACAGGCCATATCTGCATTGAAGTATCTTGCAAAATTGATTTTATTTGTTTTTGACCCTACTGAATCATGCGGGTACACTATGGCAGACCAGATGAAGTTATACGATGAAATATCTGAGAGTTTTATAGGCGTTCCATTTATAAAAGTGTTAAATAAAACAGATTTAAAGGAGTGGGGTTTTAAAGACGAAGTAGGGGGGATAAAAATATCTGCTCAAGATGGGGCAAATATTGAGATCCTTAAAAAAAATATTGAAGAGATACTTTTCAAGTATTTTGAAGAAGAGGTGGATTACTTTGAAAAAGATTGATTCTGAATCTAAAGGTATAACAGGTTTTTTAAGAAGTTATAAGCAGATTGTAGAAGACATTAATAAAGAAAAAGAAATTAAAAAAATAGTATTTACTGGGAATAAATTTACATGTACCCCTTTTGTTGAGCTTTTAACTTATGTGATTAGATCAATGAACAAAGAGATTATTTATGTCCCAGCTATAAACTTAGATGACCCTTATAAAGTAATTTTATCAAGTGTTGATTGTGATTTTATTAAAGGTGGAGACCCTTACAATCCAGATTTAGTAATAGTAATGGGTGGACTTGCAATGCCCGGTGGCCCTGAAATTCCCTCAGTTGAAAAATTTTTAGAAAAAATAGGGAACAAAGATAAGAAGGTAGTTGGTATTTGTTTCATGAGTATTTTTGAAAAATCAGGCTGGTGCAATGTAATACCATTTGACCATATGATTGATATCTTTATGGACAGTTCAATATTCAGGAGATAAAATGGAACTCAAAAGCTGTAAAAAACGATACATGAAGGATACCCACAGAGCTATACCTCCCGAAGAAACTCTTGAAATTGTCAAAGAAAAACTTGATATATGTGGGATCACAAGAATTGCTGATATAACTGATCTGGATCGACTTGGAATCCCAGTTTTCTCTGCTGTTAGGCCTGACGCATCACGGGGATCAGTATCAATATATAATGGAAAAGGTGTATCTAAAACTGAGGCAGAGGTATCTGCAATAATGGAAGGGATAGAACGATATTCTTCTGAAGTTCATGAAGAAATAATTTTTGATTCTTCTGAGTCTGAATTGAACGGAAAATTAAATTATTTGTCCCCTTATGAACTAGCATTGCCTGCCCAAGAGATGTATAACGAATATATAAAAATAGGGTGGGTTAAAGGTTACGACCTTATTAGAAAAGAAGATATTTATGTTCCTGCAAATTCTGTCTTCCACCCATACCCTTTGAAAAGGGATTACCCTCTTTTCAGGACAAACACAAATGGATTAGCTTCTGGAAATACTTTAGAAGAAGCAATTTTTCATGGGCTTTGCGAAGTTATTGAAAGAGATGCATGGTCTCTTGTCGAGATGAAAAGAACTTTCCCAAAAGACCTTGTAATTGAGATAAATGATCCTTTGCTTGAAGATTTTCTTAATAGATTTAAGGAAAATGAAGTAGAAATTGTTTTTAAAGATATTACTTCTGATGACATAAAAGTTCCAACAATTCTTGCTGCAATTGACGATTTGAGATTAAAGGATCCAACCCTTATGGTAATGGGTATGGGAACACATATCGACCCAAAAGTAGCCTTATACCGTGCGATAACTGAAGCTGCACAGTCAAGATTGACCCAAATTCATGGTGCTAGAGAAGACACGCAGAAAGCAGAAATGAAAAGAAGAATAGGCTATGACCGTATAAGAAAACTAAACTGGTATTACTTAAATAAATTTGGAGTTGAGACAAAGACTTCTGATTTCACAGCTAAAGCTTCAGAGGATATCCTAGAAGACATTAATACATTATTAGATATCTTAACTAAAAATGGAATTAACAGAGCAATCGTTATTGATCTTACAAGAAGCGAAATTGGAATACCTGTAGTTAGAGTTCTTGTGCCCCAACTTGAACAGTATGGTATTGATAACTCAAGAATAGGATCAAGAGGGCGGATGAGGGAAGTTGACAAGAATTATTATCTATTTGGGCCCAAGCCTTCCTCGAGAAGAGGCTAAATATATTTTATCTTCAGATAATAAAAGGGAAGTGATATATGCCCCCCCTGTTAAACGAGGAGATGTTCCACAAGCTGATTCTGAAGGTTTCGATATAATTGGGATTATTGATGGGGTTTTCTTTAGAGAGAGTGCAGTATCCCCCCGGGAGTTAATGGAAGTACTAAAAACTGGTAAAAAGATATATGGGGCTTCAAGCATGGGTGCTTTAAGGGCCTCAGAACTTGACAGATATGGGATGATAGGAGTCGGGAAAATATACCAATGGTATAGAAATGGTACTTTAAATTCCGATGATGAGGTCGCATTGTCGTTTGATAGTGAAGAGTTTATTCCAATATCTGAACCTCTTGTAAATATTAGGGAAACAATAAAAAAAGCCACTAATGAGGACGTAATAAATCAAGAAGAATCTGAAACAATCTTCAAGTCGGCAAAAAGTTTGTATTTCCCAGAAAGGCGATGGGACAAGATAATAGAAAACTCTAAAAAAATATTAGGAAAAGATCTTTATAATTTTTCAGTTTTTGTTAAAAATAAAAGAGTTGATATTAAAAAAGAAGATGCTATCCTTCTTCTTAAAAAGATAGATGAAGATTCGAAATAGTTATAAGTTTCTATCTTAAAGATTAATCATGAGAAACAATAAAGATCTCTTTGACGAATCTAAAAAATATCTTTGTGGTGGAGTCAATAGCCCTGTACGGGCCATGAAACCATACCCTTTTTTTACTGAAAGGGCCAAGGGCTCTATGTTACTGGATGTTGAAGGAAACAGCTACATAGATTACTGCTTAGGTTATGGGCCAATGATGTTGGGGCATAAAAATCCAGAGATCCTTGATGCTGTAAAACATCAACTTGAAAAAGGAACTGATTATGGAACACCGACTGAAAATGAGATTATCTTTGCGAAGAGATTATCCCAGATTGTACCTAATGTAGAAAAGATTAGATGTGTAACAACCGGAACTGAAGCAACTATGAGTGCCATAAGACTTGCTAGAGGTATAACTCAGCGAGATAAGATAGTAAAATTCGATGGCGGATTTCACGGCGCCCATGATGTAGTTTTGGTAAAGGCAGGATCGGGGGTAATGACTACCGCTATTCCAGGTTCAATGGGTATACCTAAAGATTCTGTCAAGAATACTATTTCTGTACAATTTAACAATATAGAAGCCTTGACTCATATAATCGAGAAAGGTGATGTCGCAGGAATAATAATAGAGCCAATAATTGCAAATGCTGGATGTATTATGCCTGAAAAAGGATACCTAAAAGAAGTAAAAAGGACAGCGAAGCAAAATGGAACATTATTGATTATGGACGAAGTTATCACAGGTTTTAGAGTTGGATTAGGGGGGGCCCAAGAATACTTCAAAGTAAATGGCGACATTATTACTATGGGGAAGATTATTGGCGGAGGTTTCCCACTTGCGGCATTTGGTGGAAAAAAGAAGATAATGAATGAAGTATCCCCTGAAGGCCACGTATATAATGCAGGCACCTTTAATGGTAATCCAGTTTCTATATCTGCAGGTTTAAAAACGTTGGACATATTAGAAAGAAAGGAAACATATCCAAAAATAAAGGAAATGACCGATAAGATCACAGACGGGATTTTAGATATGACATCAAAAATGAAAACTGCGTTGTACAGTGCCCCTGGAATGTTCTGTTTATATTTCGGCGTAGACCGTGTTAAGAATTATGAAGATGCAAAAAAATCAGATACGGAAAAGTTTATGAAATTCCACAAAGAACTACTAAAAAGAGGCGTATTCTTGCCACCTTCTCAATTTGAATGTAACTTCTTGTCTATAGACCATGATGAAGAAGTAATAGACAAAACACTAGAAAGTATGAATTCTGCTCTAAAGTCAATTAAAAGATGAGGATAAAATGAAACTTATTTGCGGTACTAGAGGCTCAAAGCTAGCTTTGACTCAAACTGATGAAGCGATAAATGCAATATGTAATAATACTGGAATTGAAGTTGAAAAAAAAATAATTAAAACTAAAGGTGACCAAATTCTTGACCTTCCATTACACAAGATCGGAGGTAAAGGCCTATTTATCAAAGAAATAGATGACGCTCTTATTAACAATCAGATTGATTTTGCAATTCATTCTTTAAAGGATTATCCAACGGATATCCTTCCAGAACTTGAGATTTGTGCAATCACAAAAAGAAGGCCACCTTATGACGCTATAATAAGTCTTGAAGAATCTATCGAAGATCTACCAGAAGAGTCAACAGTTGGTACATCTTCTTTGAGGAGAAAGTCGGAGATTTCGAGAATCCGTCTGGACCTAGAACTCAAAGACATAAGAGGAAACTTAGACACAAGAATAAGAAAACTAAAGGAAGGCCTCTATGATGCTATTATAGTTGCAGAAGCCGGATTCTTAAGATTGTATGGAGAAATAAATCAAATTGAAGGGTATAAATTTTCTCGAATAAGCCCAGATATTATCATTCCGGCACCAGGTCAAGGAGCATTAGCAATTGTCTGTAGGAAAGAAGATTCTAAGATAAAGGAAGTATTGAAAACTATTGATGATGAAAAAACAAGAATTGAAACAATGAGCGAAAGACAGTTCATGCTTGATGTTGGTGGCGGATGTAATCTTCCAGTAGGGGCCCTTTCTTTCATTAATGGAAATGAAATAGAACTTAAAGCATTTGTAGGAGATTTGGAAGGAACTAAATCTGTTAGAGGGGAAATAAAAGGGAAGAAGGAAGATTATTTAAAGATAGCTACAGAGCTTGCTAAGAGGGTAAATATTAGAGAGTGATTTTTTGGTTGTATACATAGTAGGTGCAGGACCAGGCGATCCAAAGTTAATCACAGTAAAAGCGCTTGAAATGATAAAAAAAGCTGATGTTATCCTATATGATAAACTTGTAAGTAAGGATTTACTTTCATACTCCAAGAAGGAGTGTATTAAAATATATGTTGGAAAAAAATCGGAAGGGTCCAGCCAATTCCAAGAAGATATAAACAAAGAACTATGTGATTATGGGGAAAAACATAATATTGTCGTTAGACTTAAAGGAGGAGACCCTTACATATTTGGTAGGGGTGCAGAGGAAGCGATGTTCCTCTACGAGCGGGGAATACCCTTTGAAGTCATACCAGGTATTTCATCAACTGTTTCATGTCCCATGTACTCAGGCATACCTCTTTCTTATAGGGAATCAAATTCAGCTTTTGCATTTTTAACTGGTCATGAGGCAGAAGATAAATCATTCAGCATAAACTGGGATAAACTTCCAGACACCCTAGTAATTGTAATGGGTATAAAAAATAGAGCTGCAATAGCTCAAAATCTAATGAAAGCTGGATTCAGCCCAAAAACACCGGTCGCCATAATCAGGAATGGAACAACTTTACTCCAAGAAACAACAGTGTGTGATCTAAGTACACTAGGTGAAACTCCTGCTGAGCCACCATCTGTCATATTTGTAGGCAAAAATGTGTTATTTAGGGATAAACTTGATTTCTTTGAGAAGAAATTATCTCTAATCAAAGGAAAAGAGATATTCGTTTCAAGAGAAAATGGGGAAGAATTAGAAATTATGAAAAAGATGGGTGCACATGTCTTTGCCTACTCTCTTATCGATATAATTAATATTGATTTTAAGATCCCCAAATTATCAGAGTATGATGTTATTGTCCTTACAAGCGCAACAGGTGTTGATAGGCTTGAAGGCATAGAGTTACTGGGGAATAAAGAATACTACACAATAGGGCCAAAGACTGAAGAAAAGTTAATTGAAAAAGGGATATATCCCAGAAGACCTGAAAAATACAATTCAAAAGAACTTGCAAAATTTATGATGTCAGAATTTAAGGAAAGAAAAAAAATATTGACTTTGAGGTCCAAGGAAGCTCCGGGATACTTAGAGGAACGATTAAAGGAATTTCACGATGTTACAAGGGTTGATGTCTATAAAGTCAAAATGAGGGATGATGTTCCAGAAAAAAAGAATTTTGATATTGCATTCGTTTCAAGCTCTTCAAATGCAGATGCTTTTAAAAAGATGGGATTAAATGCTAAAATCATTGTCTCAATAGGACCTGAAACAAGTAATGGGCTCACCAAAAATGGGATAAATCCTACAATCGAAGCCGATAACCATACTCTTTCAGGTATGCTTGAGGCATTATTGGACTACTTAATCGGGTGTGATAACTTTGACAAAAATAAAATCTAAGAATATAGGGATAGTTGCAGTATTTTCTGCACTTGCATTTGTGGCGACTAGATTTTTACAAATCCCGATTCTCCAAACAGGAGGATACCTAAACTTTGGTGAGGCCATAATATATATCGCCGCCATATTCTTTGGGCCTGCTGTCGGAGGGCTCGTCGGCGCTATTGGACCAGCTCTTGCGGATGTTACATCCCCGTATGCCGCCTTTGCCCCTTTTACGTTTATGATAAAAGGTCTTGAAGGATTTATTGTTGGTAAAATATCTTCTACAACACAGAGTAAAGTTACTAAACTCTTAGGTATAGTAGCTGGTGGGAGTATAATGGTTATTGGTTATTTTATTGTTGAGATATTGGTATTTATGATACCTCCGCCAATTGCGCTTATAGAAGTTCCATTTAATATATTCCAATTTGTAGTGGGTGGAACAATAGCCATAATAATAACTGAAAGGCTAAAAAAAAGTGTAGATAGGATAATGTACAGATAGTATGAAAGACAAATCTAGATACCTTGAAGATTTAAAAAATGTAATTGAAGAAGGCGAAGTTGACTTTCGGATAATTGATACGCTAAACATCCTAAACTCTAAAGAGGATTATTATACTACTTCAAGCTGCGCTGGTAGGATAATCCTTATCGAACTTGAAGAAATAGGCGGTAAGAAGGAATCTAATTTTATTTTTAAGAGCCACGAAAAGGTAGATTACAAAGACATCTGGCAAATTATTAATGAATACAAAGGAAACAAAATGCTTTTTATGATAGTCAACTCTTCAATAATTCATGTTGTTTGTAGAGATTTAGAATCTGCCAAAAAATTGATAAATATTTCAAAAGGGTCCGGATTCAAATATTCATCAATTTTCTCTTTAGGAGAAAAAATTATTGTTGAGATAAGATCAACAGAAAAAATGGATGTTCCAGTCGTAAAAAATGGCAAGATTTATCCCAGTGAAGAATACGTAATGATTTTAGTTGAAATAGGAAATCAATTGCTCGATAGAATTAAAAAGAAGATAGAAAAACTTAATGAAAATTTAAGAAATATAGAATAGAAAATAATAAAATATTTATTTTTTAGTTGTCTTTTTCTTCAAAGGTATATCGTAGTTCATGTCCTTTAAAGTGTCTGTTTTTACAATGGCCTTTACTTTTTCAAGACCTGAAATCAGTGATTCATCGATCTTCAGTCTGTATACAATAATCCCAAGCTGTTCATAACTTTTAACAATGTCTTCATTGTATACGGGAATATCAATTTTAATAGGTTCATCTGTTGGATTACCGACAATTATGTCCCTATAGCCTAGTTTCGCGACATTTTCAACAATGTAGCCACCCATGTTCTGGACATCTTTTGGAAAAAGGATAAATTTAGCCATTTTTACACCACCGTTATTATAGATACTACAATTGCAAGGAATCCAAGTGCTGTGAAGCCCATTGAAACTGGATATATCTGTTTGAAGGTGAATATAGGTGAAAATGCAGATACTATCGAGAATAGTATTGGCATTATCAAGCATAGTATACAGTGTAACAATAGTAGGGGTAAGTTAAGTGTTGGTGGAAGTCCTATAAACAAAGTTATGAAAACGCTTGATAGAACAAATAGTATTGATTCCCTCATCAAATAGTATCCTCCTCTTGCCCAAGCTGCATACTCTAATGATGGGCCTTCGATTACATCTGATTTGGCTTTTTCAATGCTGAATGGATATTCGTTTAGTAACATAATGTATCCAATGAAATAAACAAATCCAGCTAACATTCCAGGGAATGTAAATAAGATTGGCTTTAGACTCAATATTTTATTAAGGTACATTAGATCAATCAAACCACCTGGGTAGATGAGTGAAGCATCAAATCCTTGGAATTGAACTATGTCAGAGAAACTAATTGATTTTACTAGAACAACGGGTACGAACATAGCAAGATATAGTGGAAATGATCCCACCGTAATCATCTTAAATGCCCTTATTACGCTCTGTTGCTCAAAGAATCTTCTATACTCTCCCTTCATCACTGCACCCTTAATCTGATCTGCATACGGCATTGAAACAGATAGAATTGATCTTGAAAAGCTACCAATAGCCATGAACAAGAACTCTATTACTTTTAGTAATCCCACTACCGCTACAACTGTCCCAAGTCCATTTATACCCCACCATTCTGGTGTTGTAAAGAGAACAGCGAAAAACATCACAAATATACCAATTATAGGTAAACTATGGAATAATCTTGGCATTGGTGAGTTTGGTTTAATCTTTTCTTTATAGAAGAACTTAAGAATTGCCCAGAATCCAGGTGTAAGTATAGGTGGCCCTATTCTCTGTTGTATCCTAGCCTGTACTTTTCTTTCAAGTCCTGGTATAAAAAATCCAGTAATTAATGCTGCCAGCGGAATAAGTATAGTTGCAAGTATAAGTTCAATCATCATAGTCCCCTCCTAATTAGGCTCTTTACATCCTCTTCTGTGATAATCTTCTCCTTCCCATTTTCAACTACTATGGCCCTATTAGTACAGGCCAAACATGGGTCACAGCTTGCCATTGTAAGCATACCATCTGTTAATTGGTCCCCGATGCATGCAACTTCCATTGATGCCAATGCTGTAAGAGTTGGAGTTC
>LNGC01000034.1 GCA_001587715.1 Candidatus Methanofastidiosum methylothiophilum
GCCCCCCTGGAGGGAAAATGGAGGAAAAAGATGAGCAACACCATTAATCAATTTATAACAATGGTGCTCATAATTATATACTATTATAGTTGCATTAGTATATAAAGCTTTCGGTAATATTGCTAAACAATACTATAGTAATGATTGTCATGAATGTTTTACTTTCTTTGGGATCGGCTGTTAAAATCGGCCATAAAAAAGGAACGCCTCTGGTAGATCAAAGAACATGTTATTTAATGATGGAGGGGGAATGTAATGCTGGATGCCTATATTGCATCAGGTCAAAAGACGAATCTAAACTTTCCAGGGTGCCGTGGTATCCCTTTGATCTAGAGAAAGCAATCCCTAAAATTGAATCTAGTTTTGAGCGTGTTTGTATTCAAAGTGTAAATTATGATAATTTCATCTTTGAGATAAAAGAAATAATATCAAAGTTTTCAAAGAAAATTCCAATTTCAGTATCTCTTTCATTAAAAGAGTATGATGAGATTGAAAGTCTATCTGGGTATGTAGATAAAATTGGCATAGGTCTTGATTGTGCAAGAAAGGATCTCTTCCAAGATATAAAGCCCTATTACAGATGGGATAAAACATGGCAAGGCCTAAAGAGCGCTTCAGAGATATTTGGAGCGTTCAATGTTATTTGTCATCTGATTTCGGGATTGGGTGAATCAGAAGAGGATATGGCCCTAACTTTCCAAAAACTTTTTGATATTGAAGTTTACCCTTCATTGTTCGCTTTTACTCCTTTAAAGGGAACAGATTTTGAAAAATTAACCCCCCCAGATATTTCAAGTTATAGGAGACTTCAATTAGCTCATTACTTAATTACTTCAAGCATCAAAAGATTTGAAGATTTTTCATTTGAAGAAGGAAAAATAATTTATCAAGAAGAAGATTTTTCCAATCTAAAAGAAGATATTTTTATCACAAGAGGATGCCCATCATGTGATAGGCCATTCTATAATGAATCTCCAAAAGGGCCTATCTATAATTTTCCTTCTGTAGAAAAAATTGATTTTTCAAAAGTAAAGGAAGAGATTCGTGGTAGATATGAAAAAATTGTATAATAGTGAAATTTTGACTATAGTTCAAATTCATCAATAAATCTCATTACAACTCTATATTCTTGAAGATATTTAAATCCCCTATCAGTTACAGAAATAATTTTATTGCCTTTTTTATCCTTATTTATTTTTATAAGATCTTTATTCAAGAGTTCATAATAATATTCATTAAAGCTTTGAGGAGAAAGATTGGAATATCGAGCGAGGGGCGTAATTCTAACAGCATTCCCTTTTTCTATGATTTTTTTTAGTATATCATAGATTACTTCAAGCTTGTTCCTCTTCTTTGCCAATCTTTAGCACCGCCTTAATTTTGTAATTGAGATATACGAAAATGAAAACTGAAACAATATACCCAATAAGTTTTAATTCAAATTTTAATAGTTCTTGAGTGAAAGGAACTAGGTCAAACAGCCAGAAAAACAAAAGTAGAGCATATACAACAAACAATTTTGAAAAGATTTTGTGCACCTTGTACTTGTAGTTGAAATAGCCTTTCAAGATGAGGAATATAATTATCAATAAGCCAAATACCAAAAGTACGATCGGTAATCTGACAAAATAAATAATTGATGCTAAAAATAATGAAGTTAGATGTAACGAATTGTCTGAGATAAATTTTATGTCTTTCCAAGAAAAACTTGCCGCTAGACAAAATATTGAAAGTAAGCTAAAATAGATTACTAAGAACATAGATAGAGATTCAATTGAAACAAGTAAGGTTCTATTCAAGTATTTATCTAAGAAATTCAAGTTTAAAACAACGAACCTAAAAAAATAGATAAATGAAAAGAAGAGAAATGCATTCCTAAAATATCTGATTCCAGTATGTTTTGAAAACTCATAAACATTTCTTGTGTTGACATATATTGTAATCGGCAATATGAGTAACAGAAGGAAATATACAAATTCAATCATGAATCCTATTTGATTTTGCATTTCTAGCTCACCAAAGTCATGATGGCCTCATTACTTATAAATAACAGCTACCATAAGTAGGCCTTGCTTATAAAGAATACCTATCGATTACTACCATGACTTTCAAAGAGACTAAAATTATGAATAAAAAAATTTATTTATTAATAATAATGCTCTTACTTGCAATTTTTTCTGCTGGCTGTACTAAAAATACTGAATTATCTGATTTACAAAACACCGGATCAATTAATAATCAAGTTAACGAATCTCAGCAAAACAAAGATAATATGACGCCACCAAATGAAGCTATTGAAGCCTGCAAAGGCAAATCAATAGGTCAGGAATGCCAATTTGAGAGCAAAGATGGAAATCTAAGCGGAGTATGTGATGATAGATCAGGAGTTTTCGGTTGTGCTCCATATAAACCTGAAGATTTTAATAAAACGCCTGAAAAGTCAGCCGCTCAAACTACACCTTCACAAATTTGTTCCTCTAACTATCATTATAACTCATGCATTAACAATACAAGAAATTTGTTTGAATGTAAAGATTGTTGTGATTGTATTCCAGATGCCGATGGCAACTTGAGAACTAAATGCAGAGATGAATGTGCAGTTCATGATTTCAGTAAAAATTCTGAGTTTATTCCAGTAAACGCTCCTTCAACTTTAGGGCCAGATGGGAACTATTCTCAGTGTGTTGCAAAGGGTAGTTCAAGTGGATGTAAAGCTTGTTGTGAAAATTTTATGGGGTTAGAATGTGGGGACTATAGATTCTGCAGAACTGCTTGTAATAATACATTTGGAAATGCTAAACCGCAGCCCCCTCCAGAGGATCAGAATAACCCTGAGCCACCACCTAAACAGAATTAAGTCAGGGCTACAGAAATGAGGCATTTGACCGGAAGATTATAAACAGAGACTTATTTCTTTCAAAAAGGCAAGCTGATTTAAGAATCAGGCGCTGAATATTATTTCATATTGATTTTGTTTTTTATAAATAACAACTACCATAAGTAGGCCTTGCTTATAAAGAATATGTATCGACTACTTCTTATGAGCAATCAAAGGAGGTTTAAATTATGAAAAAAATTGTTTATGTACTAATATCAATGCTCGTACTGGCAATTTTTGTGGCTGGCTGTACTCAAATTAATGAGCCGTCAGATCTACGAAACAGCGGACTAACGAACAATCAAGTTAACGAAACAAAAGAAAACAAAGAGGGCATGACACCACCAAATGAAGCTATTGAAGCCTGCAAAGGCAAATCAATAGGTCAGGAATGCCAATTTGAGAGCAAAGATGGAACTTTATGCGGAGAATGCGACGATAGGTCGGGAGTTTTCGGATGCGCACCTTACAAGGTGGGAGATACAAATAAAACACCCGAAGAAAAATCAGTAGCAAATCAGAATAATAACGACCGAACTAATCCCCCGCCGAAAGAGCAACAATTATCAAGCACTCCCTCTCAAAAACAACCAAAGTCTACAGACTCAGGAAACGAGGCGCCAAAAAACGATAATCAAAGTGGTTATAGCATTGAGCAAGCAATATCCGATAAAGCACAGCTGAATACTCTTGCATTTGATGGTCTTGGTTTTCTGACTGGAAACCTTTGTTCTGATAGTTTTCTTCCTCCTGGAAAAGTAGCCGATTTTTTTGGATTTCAATATCTACGTGACAAAACTCAAGCTGGGAAGGGTCACAGTACTGATTTTGTTACAAATTGTGCAAATAATGTATTGTATATACTAAATGATGGTCAAAAATCCCAAATGATTGCATTAGCTAAAACACAAGCAAGTTTAGTCAATGAATATGCATATAAGAGATATCCTTTAATGACTGCTTTTAGGAGACAATTAGAAGGGGATATGCCTAGCGATTCATCTGGATTAAGCAAAGAAGCAATTATGGATTATACTTCTGACCTTTATGAAATAGATGCAGAAATCAGCATACAAAGAGCAGAATTATTTGCCGATATAATTAATTCATTAAATGATGAGCAAACAAAGTATCTTGACAATATGGTTAAAGGTGGATTTGCTTCATGGCCTGCGCTTAGTGATCAGGTAGATAAAAAAAGCCTTTCTCATGATGAGCATGTACTTGTCATGACATATGCCAGCGAAATGTTTGGCTGGTATGCCGGCGATATTGAAGCTGATACTTACTTCTGCCCAGAAAGGCAAGGGGATTATTTCGGTGGGTTTTACATAAAAGATGCCCCAGCAATTGGCAATGCCGGATACACTATAAATGAAGCTATAACTGGAGATTCAGGAGAAGCATTCATCGCAACTTTGGACACTGTACAAAAACCAATAATAACTAACATAGTAGATACTCAAAGACCTGCAATCAATGGAATAGTTGAAAAAAGGAGAGCAATATCTACTGAACTAAGAAAGGCTTTGACTTTAGGCTCAATAGACGAAGACAAAGTAATGGCACTTGCCAGAGAATATGGTGCACTGGATGGTGAGATCTCATATTATTATGCAACAGCATTCGCAAAAGTAGGTGCAACACTGACAAATGAACAAAAAGAGAAGTTAATGAATATAAGGAACTTAGATAATTATCCCTGCGAAGACGGAAAGATATATTTATACTCAGAAAAAATAAACAGACCAACTATTCAGAACACTGATTTCCTGTTTAAATAGAATATGAGGATTAAAAGCATGAAAACAAACTACAAGATTGCAGAAAAAGCCTTAGTATATTGCTTTGATTGGTGAATACTATGAAGAAAAAAACTTTATTTTTAATTTTTTTATTATTATTTTTTCTTATTACTCTTAGTTTTGTAGTCTGGGATCTGTCTGGAAGAGAAAGTACTTTCACTCCAAGCAATTCTCAAGAGCATTCACAAGGCACAAACAATGCGGATATTAGTGATAATCCGGTGAATAAAGAAACAACAAAGACACAAGCAAAACAAAACAAAGGCGTAAATACAAATCAAAAAAATGATTTCCTTTCAGTTGCAGAATTTACAGAGAATAACATAGGCTCAACTATTCTTGGAAGACCGACGGATAAATCTATTGCACTAAACATTATTGCATCTAAGGGAATGGAAGCTTATGTGGAATATGGTACTGCTCCAGCAATTTATTCTCAAAAAACTAGCATATTTGCTTCTGTAGATGGAGATCCAATAGTGGTAGACATTGAAAATTTAGAACCTGACACAGAATATTATTACAGAGTATCTTATAGGAAATGGGGTGGCGAATTTATAGCAGGGAAAGTATATTCTTTCCATACCGCTAGAGAAAGTGGAAGCACATTTATTTTTGCAGTTCAAGGTGATTCTCACCCAGAGCGTATTGGAATAATGTACAATCCTGAATTATATAAAATAACAATGAACAATGTCTTGCTTGATCATCCTGATTTTTATTTTACAATTGGTGATGATTTTAGTATCGATAATTTGATCCAAAAGGACACACTTAATCAAGAATTAGTTGATAGAATTTATTTGAATCAACGAAACTATCTGGGAATTATTGGAAGCTCAGTTCCGTTATTTTTAGTTAATGGAAATCACGAGCAAGCGGCTATGTATTTGCTCGATGGAACCCTAAACAATGCAGCTGTTCTTGCAGCAAAATCAAGAATAAAGAATTATGCTTTGCCAACACCAGATGATTTTTATTCAGGAGATATGGAAGAAGTTGAATTTGTTGGATTCTTAAGGGATTATTATGCATTTGAATGGGGAGATGCGTTATTTGTTGTAATTGATCCTTATTGGCATTCAGATGTTTCTGTTGATAATATTCCAGGTAACGACCATATTGATACGAAGCGAGATATGTGGAATATTACTCTCGGGGATGAGCAGTATCAATGGTTCAAGAAAACTCTTGAAGAATCTGATGCCACGTACAAGTTTGTCTTCACTCATCATGTTCTTGGAACAGGTAGGGGGGGCATAGAGAATGCCAAGCTCTACGAATGGGGGGGATATGGTAGGAATGGATTATGGGAATTTGATGAGAAAAGGCCAAATTGGGAACTACCTATTCATCAATTGATGGTAGAGAATAACGTTACTATCTTTTTTCAGGGGCATGACCACCTATTTGCATATCAAAAACTTGATGGAATAATATACCAGACCTTGCCCAATCCTGCTGATGATACCTATAATGCATTCAATAAAGATGCCTATAAGACGGGGGATACTCTGCCTAATTCAGGCTATATGAGAATAACAGTTTCGCCGGAAAGAGTAAATGTTGAATATGTCAGATCGTTCCTACCAGGAGATGGAACTAATGGGGAAATAGCATACAATTATGAGGTCTTGTCATGAACGAGAAAGTTGAAATAATATTAATTGCATTTCTAGTAATTGGAATTATTGGAATAAGCGCATACTGGATTGTAAACAAAAATACTGATAAATCTAAAAATATGATTGAGGATCAGATTAGGTCAGAAAATATTAACGATAAAAAAAATCCAGATAGGCCCGCATCAGAAGTTAATGCTTCTTCAAAAGTAAATAATAAGAAAGAAAGTAATAATATACTTGGCAAAGAAATTATACCACAAGAAAAAGACTCGCAAAATGCTCAAATAATAAATGGCAATGAGGATTTTGGATCAATACTTCTTGGTGTGCCTACAGAGAATTCCGTAATACTTAATATTATCCCAAAATCCGATGTAAATGTCTATCTAGAATATGCAAAAGAATCAAATAAATATGATTCAAAAACAGGAATATACTCGATAAAGGCAAATAACCCTAATGATATTATCCTAAATGGTTTATCTACAGATACAGAATATTTTTATAGAATACTGTACAAAAGCGGTGACGGGTATAATCAATCTCAAGAACATTCATTTCACACAGCTAGACAAAAGGATAGTTCTTTTACTTTTGCAATAGAAGCAGATCCCCACCTTGATGAGCAGTCTGATCCCGAGATTTATAGACAAACATTAAGGAATATTTTATCGGATAATCCTGATTTTTTGATTGATTTGGGGGATACTTTCATGTCTGATAAATTGCTAATAAAAAGTTATGAAACAATTGAAGAAAGGCATATATTGCTAAGGCAGTACTTTGACATTATCGGTGCTGATGTTCCTCTATTTTTAGTTCTTGGAAATCATGAAGGAGAAAGTGGCTGGGAGCTTAACGGTAGGGAGGACAATATCGCAGTATGGGCATCAATAATAAGAAAACAATATTATCCAAACCCTGTGCCAAATGATTTCTATTCTGGTAATTCGATTGAAGAAAAATATGTGGGGCTACGAGAGGACTATTATGCCTTTGAATGGGGAGATGCATTATTTGTTGTAATTGATCCTTATTGGTATACTCAAAAAAAGCCAAGTATTGACGGATGGGAATGGACTCTTGGAATAGAACAATATGATTGGCTCAAGAAAACTCTTGAAGGATCTGATGCCAAGTACAAGTTTGTCTTCACTCATCATTTAGTCGGCGGGGATGACCAAGGAAGGGGTGGTATCGAGAAAGCAAGATTTTTTGAGTGGGGCGGATACAATCCTGACGGCAGTTATGGATTTGATACAAAAAGGGCGGGATGGGGGAAACCTATACATCAGCTATTGGTAGAAAATGGCGTGGACGCTGTTTTCCATGGGCACGACCATTTTTTCGCAAAGCAAGAGCTAGATGGCGTCATCTATCAATTGGTTCCACAACCGAGCCATCCTGGAACTATAGTAAATACTGCTGACAAATATGGATATTTTAACGGAGATATATTAGGAGGGTCTGGATATTTGCGTGTTACAGTTTCTCCATCTAATGTTAAAGTAGACTATGTAAGGTCTTCACTAGGATCTGGAGAAGACGATTACACAAGTGGTGTGGTTGTATATTCTTATACAATTTCTTAAAGTGAGGGGGGAGCATTATGGAAAAAGTCAGGTATCTATTAATAATATTTATTTTGATAATAGGAACAACTGTTAATATCGGATGTACTACTTCAATTGAAGATATTAAGGTGGAATCAGAATCAAAACAGATAGATATTTCTCCAAAAGCCGAAACTAATATTCCAATCGACTTGAATTTATCCGAACCTCCAAAAATAATTGAAAAATCATTTGAATATCCTAAATTGAATTTTTCTGCAATCCCTGCTCCAGTTTTAATTAGTGATAAATTTATCTTTGCCGAAGGCCCAGCATGGGACAAAGCAAATGGTCGATTGCTATTTAGTGACATTGATGGAAATAAGATTTATGAAATCAAATTACCCGATAGAATAAATGTTTATAGAACATCAAGCAATAACACAAATGGATTAGAATTTGACAATCAAGGAAATCTATATGCTGCAGAGCATGATTCTCGAAGCATCACTGTCATATCAAAGAATGGGCAAACAAAGACTTTAGTTGATAACTACATGGGTAGAAGACTCAATTCTCCAAATGATATTGTTGCAAAATCTGATGGGACAATTTATTTTACAGATCCTACATTTGGACTAAAGGGACAAAAAGAATTGGATTTTATGGGACTTTATCGAGTAATCAAAGAAGGAAAATTATTTTTAGAAGATAAATTTGATACTTCTCCGAACGGTGTTGCATTATCCCCTGATGAGAAAAAACTTTATCTATCTCTAACTTTTGGTAATGAGATTTTAGTTTATGATGTATCCCCTGACGGCTCAACAACTAATTCTAGAAAGTTTGCTTACGTTAAAAATCCAGACGGCATTGAAGTAGATTTAGGTGAAAATGTATATGTGGCAGGACTGGAAGGAGTATATGTCTTTTCTCCAGAAGGCACTAAACTTGGAATAATCTATACTAATGATCAGCCAACAAATTGCGAATTTGGCGGCCCCAGTGGGAATATTTTATTCATAACAGCACGGAATAGTATTTACAGAGTTGATATACCAATACCTGGATTTATAGAATAATCATATAAATCTAGAATTTAAAATTAATAGGCGGTGAGGGAATTAGAAAAGAAAAAAATTATTTTTTTTTGACATGTATCTTAATTTTAGGAGTTATTCTTAGCGTTGTTGGATGTTTATCTAGTGAAAAACAGAGCAATATTGAAGAAATAAATCAAGTTCAAGAAGTTGAAAAACAGACTGAAAATATACTTCCATCTAATACAAATCTAAATAATACTTCCTTGCCGAATCCCATAGTTGACACAGGCCAAACAAAGTGTTACGATAATACCAGACAGATAACCTGTCCTGAAGTTGGAGAGGCATTCTATGGCCAAGATGCGCAGTATCTTGGGGATAAACCAGCATACAAAGATAATGGTGATGGAACTATAACAGATCTTAATACCGGACTAATGTGGCAAAAAGATCCCGGAGAGAAGATGACCTACAACGAAGCTGTATCAAGGGCAGATTCATTTAGTCTTGCGGGATATAATGATTGGAGGCTTCCAACAATAAAGGAACTATACTCTTTGATTCTTTTTAGTGGACTGGATCCCTCAGTTGAAATGACTAGTTCTAATAATCTAGAACCATTTATTGACACAAACTATTTTGTCTTTGAGTATGGTGACACAACTGCGGGTGAACGTATTATCGATTCTCAATTTCTTTCTAGCACAAAATATGTTTCCGGAACTATGCCCACAAGAGATGAAACTGCCTTTGGGGTAAACTTTGCAGATGGCCGTATTAAGGGCTATGGATTAATTCTCCGGGGAAGTGAAAAAGAGTTTTATGTTATCTATGTACGTGGTAATCCTAATTATGGGATAAATGATTTTGTGGACAATGGCGATGGAACAATCACTGATAAAGCGACAGGTTTAATGTGGCAAAAGGCCGATAGTGGTAAATCAATGTCATGGGAGGATGCCCTTGTATATGCTGAAAATATAAATTTAGCAGGGTATTCTGATTGGAGGATGCCAAATGCAAAAGAATTACAATCCC
The DNA here is from genome assembly GCA_001587715.1 of Candidatus Methanofastidiosum methylothiophilum. Lineage (GTDB taxonomy): Archaea > Methanobacteriota_B > Thermococci > Methanofastidiosales > Methanofastidiosaceae > Methanofastidiosum. Next base: position 9,943 of record LNGC01000034.1, read on the forward strand.
TAGTTGATTACACTAGGTCTCCCTCTACAACAAATTCCCCCGCAATTGATCCAATCTTTGAAACTTCACAAATAAAAGATGAAGGGGGCAACACAAATTATCCATTCTATTGGACAAGCACTACTCATGCCAACTTCATAGGGGGAAACTATGCAGCCTATGTTGCTTTTGGTGAAGCACTGGGGTGGATGAAAGATCAGAGGGGGCAGTATGTTCTTACAGATGTCCATGGGGCTGGAGCGCAAAGAAGTGATCCAAAATCAGGTAATCCTGCAGATTACCCATACGGTCATGGACCACAGGGAGATGTAATTCGGATATATAACTATGTCAGATGTGTCCGTGATGGAAATACAACAATAGTCCAAAACTAAATCTTAGAGGGGTAATGTATATCAAACCATAAGATTTATTAAATATTTAAGAGAATAAAATCTGTGATATTATGGATGATACATTTAATCTAGAGGTTAAGATACCTGAATTTGTGAAACTTTTAGGCGAGGAAGGGAAAAATCAGATTTTAGATGAGGTAAAGAAAAGAGTTGACAAGGATATATCAAATATTGTTGTTAAAGCAGCAAGAGAAATTATGGCTGAAAAACTTGGTCTTGATACAAGAGAAAGTCCTTTTGGGCCAATACCTGCAAAAAAACATGCCACTCCAGTCGAAGAAGATGAATCAAAATCAGATTTAAACTGTCCAAACTGCCAAAAAGCCCTTGAACCTGGTGTTAAGTTTTGTAGATTCTGTGGGCAAAAGCTTGCCTAATCTTCACTGATTATAACTGCTTTTTTTATCTTTTCATAATTTACTTTTGTTTCTACACATCCGTCTTTTTCAAGATTAATGCCCCTTCCTGGAACTTTAAGAAATTCTAGTACAAGACTTGCTTCCCTAAGTTCGATATGGCACCCAACACCAATAATTGCTTTAGGTCGTGTAAGCTTAATTACCTTCTTGACAAATGAGCCTCCAGGTATGATGAACACTTTAATATTTTTTTCATCACAGAATCTAATTAAATCCCCTATACCGCATCTACCGCAATTCTTGCATTGAAATCCTTTCATCGAATCAAGTATTGCCGGACAGTCTCTTTTTCTAAGGCACTGAGGAAGGAGAAGTATTCTATCTTCAAATGGAATTCTAGAAAGCTCTTTGTAGTTGATAAAATTACGCATGTCGTTTGAAATCATGTCAATATATCCCTTCTTCATTCCTATCTTTTCAGTTAAGATTTTCAAGGGGTAATATAGAAAATCAAGAACGAATAAAACAAATCCAGGGAATAAGACTTTCTTTGTCTTTACAGAATATGAAATAAGTAATATGGCAATGGCTAGTATTAATACCACGATTAAGAAAAATACTGTCAAAATTATTCCAAGTATCTCAAATATATCAATCATTTCTGTACCTCAAATAATACCTCTTTTACAAGGTCCATATCCACATCAGTCTCTATGCATCCAGTCTTTCGTAAAAGTATCCCATATTGGGGTATTTCCTTAGAGGATAATATCCTCATCATCTCGTTTAATTCAACGTGGCATGCTACTAGCAAAACTGAAGATTTTGGGTGTTTTTTCAAGACTCTTTTTACAAAAGATCCACCAGGCGCAATGAATACTTTAATTGAATTAGCATCACATATTTCCTTGAAATCCCCTATCTTGCATTTACCACATTTGACACAATTAACACCTAGTTCTGGGCTCACTTGTGCTTTGCATTCTATAGATCTTAAGCAGTAAGGAAAAACAACTATCCTATCTTTTATGTTTGAGGAGAAATATTCATCTTTTAGAATTTTATTTCTAATGTCAATTTCAATTTTGTCAACAATACTCTCATCAAGATTTATAGATACAACTAATCGTTTAAGTGGATAGTAAAGCGTGTCCAAAAGAAACAAAGTTGCCCTGGGAAACAAAATCTTTTTCCTTTTTACAATACTATATATCAAAATTGTAGCTATAAATAGGAGTATCCCAAAGACTATAATAATAATAACAAATACAACGCCTAGTATAGAAAAAAAACTTGGAAGTTCATTCATTATAAGAGAATAAAAAATTATATTTAAAAATATAATTGTATTACATCATTTTTTTGAAAATTTCTGGTTTTAGTAGATATATCAGAAGGCCCACAAGGCCGAAACCTAAGATTACTAATATTCCAAGAATAACTATTATCGAAGTCTTACTCATCGATACACTATCGATTGATCTTATCTTTGATTCAATTAGTCTTACTTTTTCTTGATCCCCAAGTTCGGTGTAAAGATTTTTTGATTTGATATAGTTGTCTTTAGCACTTTTGTAGTCGCCTGTAACATAGCTATCTTCGGCTAACTGGTAGTATCTAGCCGCTTCGTCTATTCTTACATCATCCCCTATTGAAACAAGCATTGATTTGAATGAATTTGCGTCTTTATCGGTTGGAGAAATCTCAAGTGCCATATTTATTGCTTCGATAGCCTCTTGGTAGTTCCCAAGATTATACTCTGACCTTGCTATTCCATACCATGCCCCAAATACTTTGTCATTTAGCCCATTAGCAATTTTATAGGTTGATAGAGATTCAGCATATTTTCCAAGGGAAAGCAGTATATCGCCTTTTAAGACGAGGGCTTCTATTCTTTCCTCATATCCCGGGTCCCTATCAAGGGTATTATTTATCTCAGCCAAAGCATCTGAATATCTTCTTTTTCCCCATAAAGATTTTGCTTTGATAAAGTAAGGGTCGTATTTTGAAGAATCAAGGGCGATAGCCTTGTCACTGGTCTTTATAGCGTCATCGTAGTTATTATCCTTTAGATAATCTTCTGCTGCAAGAACTAATTCGGAGTAAGTATATTCTATTTCTTCAGGGGTGGTGCTAGTATTGCTTTCAGAAAGATAGTCAAATATGTTTGAGATGAGTCTCAAGTGGTCGTAATTAGTTATCATATGATCTTCGATAAAAGTTGAGGATCCCATTGCCACTACCTTGCCACTCAAAACATTTGATCTTGCGGCAACAATAATATCTGTTCCAGAAATTGGGTTTAATGGATCTTTAGATGGCGACTGATCTTTATCTGGGTCACTCAAATAAGGTCTACTGAGGCTTTGAGGTGACCCCCTCATCAATGCTTTTGAATTTTGAGATATGGTCAGTGAGCAGGGTAATTTCATGGCAACTTTAAATATTTCATTTGTTATAGAATCATCAACCATATTAATGATTATAACATTTGTAGCATCATTATCATAGTAGTTTTGTGTGTCAGTAACTAGATCGTCATTAAATGCAATTCCCATGTTAACAGTAAGTTGATTTAGAACTTCTCTAGTTTTTTTGGTATCGAGAGAGCTGCCACCTCTACCGACCAGTAAAAGACTTCCCCCATCTTTCACAAATTTTTCAATAGCAAATATCTCCGTCTGTGTAAAATTTGATTTAGGAACAATAATGAGAAGGATATCATAATTTTTTAGAGTATTTTCCGTAATTGGAACTTTATTTTCGGCTAATGTGAATCCTTTACTCGTAAGCTGGCTAAGAAAAGTATTGTAACCAGATGTAAAGTTAATTGGCTCATCATGGGACACATCAATTAGAACCCTTTTTTTTGGCTCTGCAGTAACATTAAACGGTAAACTAAATACCATTAACGCAATTAAACATAAAACAAATACTTTTTTCATGGAGGCACCCTAAATAGCATGATTTAAGAACATTTAAAAGTATATTGTTTCGTTGATTAATGTGCGTGTAACCAAGATTTGCCACTCGCCTATAGAAAGCTTTAAATACCAACTGTAATTATTCTGGAATGGTACGGCGAC
>LNGC01000035.1 GCA_001587715.1 Candidatus Methanofastidiosum methylothiophilum
AATTGAATATAAAATTGCAATTGCTTCAATATTCATATTTTTTCTTATAATTGCAGCACTTACTCTTTTTCCTCTTATTGATGCACTTATTGTAACATTTGTCCTTGTTTATCTAATGAGGCCAATTAATACTATATTGGTTAAATTCATGAATAAAACATATGCGGCCGTACTTTCGGCCATAATAATTATAGTGCCCACTTTTTTACTTTTCTTTTACCTTGCAGCCGCAACAATTAATTATGTTATCAAAGAGAAGATTTTCGATAGATTAATGTTGGTATTTAGTGATCTTGATACATATTCAAAGAATTTATTTCTATCATTTCTTAATTATTATAATATAGAATATTCCAATGATCTTGATAAGATTGCAAATATTCTAACTGCAAAATTACATGAACTCATCTCTTATCTCTCTGAAGAAATTATTGACCTTACAATCCATATACCAGAATTTGCAATGAAACTTTTGCTTGCATCAATACTTTCCTTATATCTATTAAAAGAGGGTGAATCAATCAAAGAAACATTTGTTACTTTGTTACCTGAAAATAAAAAAAAGACCATTTCATCTCTACTTCATGGGATTGACATTGTCTTTGAAAGCATTATACTTGTTAACATTTTAAAAGCAATTTTTACTACTATAATTAGCTATTTTATATTTTTATTATTTGGAATACCTTATCCCTTACTTCTGGCAATTATGTCGGGTTTTATGGATTTTGCCCCAATATTGGGCCCCTGGATGTTATTTTCAGGAATTGCTGCTGTTTACATCATGAATGGGCAAGCAATGACTGGATTTTATGTTTTTGTCCTAGGTCAGTTATTAGTCACTGTGATACCTGAGCTTTATATCAAGCCAAAACTTGCAGGAAAATATGCCAAAATACATCCAATGATATTTCTATTTGGGTTCTTTGGAGGACTTTTAGCTTTTGGCGCAATAGGAATTTTTGTGGGCCCACTGGCAATTGGAATTGTAATAGTATTCATCAAATACTATCTTCTGGGAAAAGAAATTGAAAAGAAAAACTCTTTTATTGATAAATTATTAACTCAAGTGGACAAGATGATAAAGTTAGAGGGAACTAAAAATGGTAAAGTATAAGGCTATTCTACCGTTTACTGCCGGAATAATTTTAATACTAGTTTTTATTTATTTTGTGGGATATAATGAATTTGTTACATTAATAAAAAGTTCTAATCCCGTATACTTAGGTCTTGCAGTCGTATTCCAATTTCTTAATTTAATTTTTGAGGCCTATAAATGGAAACCTATACTTGAATCTCTAAAACCAAATGTATCTCTGAGGAATGTATTTCAAGCTACTATGATTGGTATTTTCTTCAACAATATTACCCCTGGTGCTAGAACAGGTGGGGAGCCAATGAAGACTTTCTTCATGTCTAGAGAAGAGGATATTACTCCAATTGAAACAGTTTTTGCCACGGTTACTGTAGACAGAATTGTAGAGTCTCTTCCTTTTTTTGTTCTTGCTATTTTCTCTGTGATATATGTTAATCTTTTCTTAACCGTTCGATGGAGTGTAGTTGTTATACTCTCATTCATAATTGTTGCTTATATTGCAGTTCTCTTTGTAGCAACATATGTTTGTTTTAATAAAAGTGCGGGAGAGAAAGTTGTTTTTAATTTCTTGACATTAATAGGAAAGTTTTCGAAGAGAATCAAAAAATATGAAGATCTTGCCCTATCAATGGTTGAAAATTTTCATGGTCAGTTCCAGTTAATACTAAAAAATAGAAATAATCTCTATAGGTCAATTGGTGCTTCAATAATCATGTGGGTTTCCTGGATGCTTAGAACCTATTTTGTCTTTTTGGCACTCGGAAAACCATTAAATCCTGTTTTAGTTGTACTTGTAACTACCATAAGCCTTCTTATGGGACTAATTCCTTTCTTACCGGGGGGAATAGGCATAGTTGAAGTTACTATGTCAGTATTGTATGCAGCTTTAAAAGTAGGGAAGAACATCGCGCTCACTGCTACTATTTTAGATAGGATAATCTCATTTTGGTTTGTTTTAGTTTTTTCAGGAATTATAGCTTCTTATAATCTTCCAAAGCTCAAAAGCATGAAATCTGAGGCAAGAAATAGGATGACAACCTTTAATATCGAGAAAGAAACAGATTAATTTTTAAATAGAACCGATAATTATAAATTAATTTTATATACTTTAAATATTAAATAATCTGATAAGGTGAATTTGTTGAGGGTTAGAGAAGCTTCGTTTAGAGACAGATATAATATATACGATCTTATTGATAGTTTGCACAATGTACCTCTTAAATCTCCTGATGAAATTGCTAATTTTAATAAGATACTTACCGAATATATAAAAAATCCAAACATAAAGATATTCGTTGCCGAAGAAAATTTGCTTGACAGTGTTGAAATATGTGGTTTCTTATCTCTTTTCGTTAAACCAATACTATTCTACAGTTACAACGTATGCCATATTGAAGACATTGTCATAAAGGATGAGTACAAGGGAAAGGGAGTAGGGGCAGAACTTTTAGAGGCCGCAATAAACTACGGAAAGAGAGTCAAATGTAAGTACATAACAGTATCAATTGAAGGTGGAGACCCCATGACTAAAAAATTCTACAAAGCATGCGGATTCGCCGAAAACTCTCTTGAAATGAAGTACTATTTGTAATTTTTCCTCTATTTTATTCTATGCGAAAATTATTTATTTTAATGTATATTAGTAATTTTGTGATTTTATGAAAAAAGAGATAAAAAAATTTGACATTGGTTCAGTTGCTAAAATGTTTTTCTTTATTGGGCTAATAATTGGGTTAATTGCCGGGATAGTCTTTGCAATTGCTTTTGTAGTTGCTGGAGCATTTGGCCCTCAATTATATCCTGACATGTATAATAGTATTCCACCCAATACAGGTGCACTAGTTGCTTTAACAGGAATAGTAGCTTTCCCAATAATATATGCCATTTTCGGAGCAATTTCGGGGATAATATTTGCCGGATTTTACAATATTATCGCTCGAGCAGTCGGAGGCATTAAGGCAGAATTCATAGAATAATTTTAGAAGATAGTTTTTTATATTCAGTTTTCATTTTTAAAACAAGATGAATATAGAAATAATAAAAGATATTATTAGTCTAATAAAGAGTGAAGAAAACTATTGTCGTGATGTCCTGGACGGCGAGGAACCCCAGTTTAGCGATAAAAGATATTCTTCCTTTCCTTTAAGCAAAAACAATGTTAGAGAATTTAATCTAAGTGATCCAAGTAGAAAGATCACATATATAGATGGGGGAAATATTGAGCTACTTTCATCACCTTCTGTTTATCTGGGGCTTGTCAGGATATATTTTAACATATTTAAAAATAATAAAATTATTGTGCCAAATAATTTATCCCAAAAATTTGAGTTTTATGTATTCGGCAAAGCCATAGGAAAAGGAAAAGATATTAATTTTTATTTCAAACTATTTCCATTTTCAAAAGATTATGGAGTCGATATTGAAGAGGCAGATAAAACTATAAACTCTCATGACCCCACAATATCAAATAGAAATTTCAGAGCCGAGTTGGGGGCTGTTTGTGGAGTTGCAAGAAGATTTCTCGAATGGAAAATTTCTGAACTAATAATCCAAAAAGAACTTGAAAAAGGCGATATCTTGGTAAGAGACGGTTCACTACAAACAGCCATTACTGGAGAACATAACTATTCTAAAAAAGCCTATGAGGCCGCCGCTGAAAAAGAAGTCACTTTTTGTGGGATTGCTAAAAGGTCTAGACTTTACACTTCAAAGGGGAGATCATTACCCTACGCAATAAGGCTCTTGGGAAATAAAATGTGCCCTAAAAAATTATGGTACTATCATCCTGTAGCAGAAATAAATCACCCCGATCATAATGCAGAAATGTATTTCGTGAAATTTCACCCTTCATCAAGGTACACTTTTAGATTTGAAATAGAAAAAAATAGAGCAAAAGTATTGGGGAGGGAAGGCGTTGAGGAAATCTTGGGAACAATAGCTTCTAACTCTGTTGACCTTAGATTTCCGGGATACCCCTATGGGTTAGTTGATGCAGATTATATTGCTAGGATTAGGGGCGATGAAAAAGAAACACACAAGGCGCTTTTCTTATCTCTTTGTGATGACGAGGAAATTCTAAAATTTATCGATGAAAATATTAGTGTTGAGGATGCTCATGATGTTCTTGATAGTTTACAGTGGATGTAGGAGTTGTTAATTTGGATATTGTAGGAAAAATTGTATCAGGTGATTTTAGCGGGATAATAATAAGGCAGAAAACAGGAGTTGACATAGAACTGGGTGAATTACTTGTCGCAAGAGAGAACAACGGGTATTTTATACTACAGGTTTTTGATATCTCTTATGGGTCTCAAATACCTGAGAGGATTAGAAGTTTAGCGGCAGGTTTAAAGTTAGAGGAAGTTTCCAACCTATCTTTTTTAGACAGTGAGCTTTCTAATTTCATTCTTATTATTCTAAAGCCCATCCTTTTTGTCACCCCAAACCGTTACCATCTACCAAAAAAACTTCCTAAGTTTTTTTCCGCTGTTGAAAGGATAAGAGAAGAAGATCTAAGTTTTCTTGAAAAACCGAACAGGCCACTCTACTTTGGTAAAATAAGAAGTGGTTCACGAGTATTAGATATTGATGTATTTCTTAGGGGTGATGACGTTATCACTCACCATATGCTTATCTCGGCTTCTACAGGCAAGGGAAAATCTAACCTTGTTAAAGTCCTTACATACAATCTGTTGAATGAAACTTATTCTGGTTTACTAGTTATTGATCCACACGATGAATACTATGGTAGGACAAAAAAAGGGTTAAAGGATCATCCCAACGCTAGAAATAAAATTGTCTATTTTTCTACAAATCCTCCACCTGGCGCAAGCACTCTTATTCTTGATTTAAAAACAATTAAACCTTGGCACCTCACAGGCATAGTAACTTTGACAGAAGCGCAAATAGAATGCATATACTTATTTTATAACAGGGATAAAGAAAACTGGATAGAAAATATTGTACTTGCAGAGAGGGAGGAAGGAGTCTCTGCAGTAACACTTGATGTTCTTAAAAGAAAATTCAACAATGTGTTTGGGGTCTCTTCAGAAGATGGGCGTATTTCTTTTAGAAGCAGTTTATTCTCAAATAATAGTGGCGTTACTACAATAAAGAATGTAGTAGATAATCTAGAAAACGGAAAAACTGTTATTATTGATACCTCAAAACTCGGGGGAGAAGTAGAACTTTTAATTGGAGGCATATTTGCCGAGGGTATTTTTTCTCGGTATCGTGATTTGAGTTCCAAAGGGTATCTTCAAAATAAACCATGTGTTAGTATAATCATTGAAGAGGCACCGAGGGTACTTGGAAAAGATGTACTAGATAAAGGGGCAAATATTTTTGGAACAATTGCAAGAGAAGGAAGAAAATTCAGGGTGGGACTTGTAGCTATAACTCAACTTCCAAGCCTTATACCAAAAGAGATACTTGCAAATATGAATACAAAAATAATCATGGGGACTGAAATGTCAAATGAACGAAGTGCATTAATAGAAAGCTCTCCCCAAGATATCTCTGAAGAATCAAGAAATATTGCCAGTCTTGACATAGGAGAAGCACTTTTAACTTCCACATTTTCTAAGTTGGCAATACCTTTGAAAATACCTCTTTTTGAAGACATCTTTAAAGTCGATAAAAAAGTTGTAAAAGATAAAACTACCTTTAGAGGGGTCGACTTAGAGTGAAATTCTCACATATGGCCGATATTCATTTAGGGGGCTGGAGAGAAGATACTCTAAGAGAAATCGGAATAAAGACATTTGAAAAGGCTATTGATATATCTATCCAAGAGAACGTGGATTTTATTATAGTTTCTGGAGACTTTTTTGATTCTTCCAATCCAACAATTGAGGTTATGGTAAAAGCTGCAAAAAAATTGTACGAACTTAAATTGAACGAGATCCCAGTTTACGTTATTGAAGGCTCCCACGATTTTTCTCCGACTGGGAGGACAATACTAAAAGTATTTCAGGAAGCAGGCCTTTTAAAAAGAGTCACTGCTGGTGAAGAAATTGATGATAGATTATTATTAAAAGGAACTGTAGATGAAAAAACAAAAATTAAAATTTATGGCATATCTGGTACTCGACGTAGTTTAGAGAAGGCCGATTATTCAAGGCTTGACAGAGATGCGCTAGAAAATCAAGAAGGAGATAAGATATTTTTATTTCACTCTGCTATTGAAGAATTAAAATCGGGCAATCTTTATCAAATGGAGTCAATTCCAATATCGTTCCTCCCAAAAGGATTTTTGTATTACGCAGGAGGTCATATTCATGAAAAGGGGGAATATGAATTGGGCGAATATAAAAACGTGGTTTTCCCTGGAGCACTATTTCCCAATAACTTGGACGAGCTCCTTAATTTTAAAGGTGGGGGCTTTTATTTAGTAGAATACAAAAATGAGATTATAAATAAAAAATATACTCCAATCATAATTGCCCCCGTAATTCTTTTGGATATTCATTTAGATGGAATCCATCCAATCAATATAGAAGAAAAGGTCAGAGATGTATCTGATAAAAATAATCTCAAAGATAGCATAGTTATCTTAAAATTCAAGGGAAAAATTGAAGGAAAGCTTTCGGACATTAATTTTAAGAAGATCAATTCGTATTTAGAAAATAAAGGTGCACTTCTAATAAAAAGAGATACAAGAGATATCAAAACTAATGAGTTCAGAGAAATTAAAAACTCCTCATTTACTAAAGAGAAACTTGAAGAAGATGTGATAGTTCGCCACAAGGACCAAATTAAGATTAAAGAATGTCAAACAGAAATCGTTTCTTTTGTAAAGGCGTTCATGACTATTTTATCAAAAGAAAAAAAAGAAGGTGAAAAAAAAGACGATTACACCAAAGTAGTTCTTAGTGAGTCTATAGTTTATCTTTCAAAAAATAATCTTCTGGAGGAGTTAGATGAAACTAATAGCACTTGAAATGCTAAATATACGAAGCTATCAGCATCAAAAAATTGATTTTCCAGAAGGCTCATTTTTATTATCCGGGGATATAGGATTCGGAAAATCTACAATACTGCTTGCAATAGAGTTTGCACTTTTTGGTTTAGGGGATATAATGGCCTCATCGCTTCTCCGAAGAGGTGAACGAGAGGGAATGGTAAGATTAGAATTCGAATTAGATGGAAAAAAAGTAATAGTTGGGAGAAGTCTACAAAAAAAAGGAGAAGCAATCTCTCAAAATACGGGATATATCTCAATTGATGGCAATAGGCAAGAAATGACACCCACCGAACTTAAAGCAGAGATACTTACAATATTGGGATATCCTAGGGAACTGTTCTCAAAGCAAAAAAATCCGATATATAGGTACACAGTTTACACCCCGCAGGAGGAAATGAAACAAATCCTATTATCCAAGAGAGACGATAGGATGGAGATACTTAGGAGGATTTTCGGTGTTGACAGATATAAGACAATAAGAGATAATTCTAACAACCTAAGACTTGAACTTAAAAGAAACGCGTCAAGTTATGACCTCCTATCCAAGGGATTAAATGAAAAAAATGAGGAACTTAAGATTATTTCTGAGAAAAAGGAGAATCTAACTAAAGAAGTTTATGAAATAAAAAAATCTTTAGAGCATTTTAAGGCAAAAGAACTAGTCTTGACAAAAAAATCAGAAGAGATAGATGATAAGTACAAAAGATCTCAGGAACTTTCAAAAGAAATTGCGGTCAAGGAAGGAGAATTCAAAACTTATGATGACAATCTATTGTCTCTTGACATGAAAATTAAGCAGATATTGGCAGATAGAGTTGGCATAGATCCAGAAAAGGAGATTATATCAATTGAAAAAGATATCAAATCTATCTTGGACAGTCTTTCAAAATCTAAGGAAAAAAAGGAACTTTTTAACAATTATAAAATTAAAGCGGGAAAGCTCGAAGTAGATTTATCAAATAAAAATAAAATGTTAGATCAGTTATCTAAAGAGATAAAATCAAAGGAAGATGAACTTTCTTCTTTAAAGACTACCTATGGTAGAAATGCTGAAGATATAAGAACCGAGATATCAAGACTTCAAAAAAATATTGAGGGTATATATCAAAGAAAAGAAGGAATAGATAAAGAAATAGATAGTCTACTGAAATCAAAGGAGAGATACAATACAAAAATTTCGGAATACAAAGAAAATAATTCTCTTATTCTTGGGGGTATAAGATCACTTGAAAATGATATCTCTTCCTTGAGCGATCTGAAAGGCATTGCTTTATGCCCTCTCTGTAAACAGAACATATCTGAGGGCCATAGACAGAGCGAGATATCTAGAATTCATAAAGAAAAAAATTCTCTTGAAATTAATTTAAATGAAACAAAGGAACTTATTAAAAAGGTGGAAACTAAATTAAAACAAATAGATAGCGATTTAGAAAATAAATCAATAAAATTGATTAATTCTGAAAAAGAAAAAATACTAAAACTTGAACAGTTGATAAAAGAAATAGAAACTTTTAACCTTCTAACAAAAGAATCTAATGATTTAAAATCTCAGCTTAAAATTTTAAATGAAGAACTTAGTAATACGTTACTAGAACAAAAACAGATACTAGATGAAATACAAAAACTTGCACCAGTTGAAGTTGAAATAAATGAACTTGAGAAAAGAAAAGATTCATCTCTTGAACTTTTGAGTATATATAAAGAAGCGTTGAGTCTTAAGAAAGATATCAAAATATTAAGCGATAAAAAGAATGTCTTATTTAGGGCAATAAATACACTAAAAGAAAAACAAAAAGAATTTTTAGGTATAGATCTTGAAAAACAGGCAATTTCTCAAGAATTAAAAATAATAACGGATGAAAAAATAAAAAAAGAAAGAGAGGAAGCTCAAAAATCAAAAGAAATTGAACTAATTGGAAATGATTTTCTAAGGATTAGCAAAGAGATTAAAGAGAAAAAGAAATATGTCCACGTAAAAGAAAAACTAGAAAGAATGGTAAATTGGATTGACACTTATTTCATAAGTTTAATGGAAACAATGGAAAAAGAGTTTATGGAATCACTTAGAATTCAGTTTGAATCTTATTTTTCCAAATGGCTTGAGAACTTATTAGAAGGTGATGAAATACAAGTCACAATAGATGAGGAGTTCACACCAATTTTGAGGCAGGAGGGATTTGATGCTGACTACGATTCTCTATCTGGTGGAGAAAGAACTTCTGTCGCACTCGCTTATAGGCTAGCTTTGAATAGAATAATAAACAATCTAGTCGATGAAATAAAAACACAAGACCTTATAATATTGGATGAACCTACAGATGGATTTTCAAGAAAACAACTGGACAGGGTAAGGGATGTCCTTGATATGCTTGGCATGAATCAAGTTATCATAGTTTCCCATGAGCCAGAGATTGAGAGCTATGTTGATCATGTATTAAGAGTTACAAAAAGAGATGGAGTATCAAGAGTTGAAACACAAGGAACTTTTTCTAAGACTACTGTTGAGTTTGATATTCAAAAGTAATATAAAGTCTAAAATATTTTTAGATAGTGGGTGTATAAATGCTTTCAAATATACCATTTAATTTTGATAAGATAAAAAAAGAGGATATGGACAAGGAAATATTGAGGATAGGTATAATTGCAGAACTTGACGCAATTAATCTTTACGAGCAGCTTGCTTCGATGACTAGCAATGAAATAATAAAAAAGATTTTTTTAGATATTGCAAAAGAGGAAAAAACTCATGTTGGTGAATTCCAAACAATGCTTCTAAAGATTGATGCAGAACAGGTTAAAGAATTGGAAGAGGGTAAGAAAGAAATCGAAGAACTACTTGAATAACAATTATTCTTTAGAAAATGGAATTTTTTTATGATTTGGCCGACTCTGCTTTAGGTACTTTTGGCCTAATATGGAGATTAGATACGGAAAGAATAAAAATAAATAAAATATATCTTCCTTCAAATAAGAATCTATTATTGGAAAAAATAAAAAAAGAATACCCCAATACAAAAAAATCTAATTGTTTAGAAGAATTATTTTCTCAAATAAACAAATTTATCTCTGGTGAGAACATCAAATTTGATCTTGATCTACTTGATTTTGAAATCTGTACCGGTTTTGAGAAAAAAGTATTACTTGCAGAATATAATATCCCGCGAGGATTTGTTAGTACTTATTCTAGAATAGCAAAATCAATTGGAGTTCCCAAAGGGGCTAGAGCTGTCGGAAATGCTCTTGCTAGTAATCCTTTTCCACTCATAATACCATGTCATCGTGCAATAAGATCCGATGGAAGTCTTGGTGGGTTCCAAGGTGGACTTGTAATGAAAAAAAAGTTATTAGAAAATGAAGGCATAGTTTTATCTAACGGTAAGGTAAGTATGGATAAAATATATTACTAAAATTCATCAAGAGTCTTTTGACTTTTTGAAAACTCTAAATTGGATACCCTTATTCCAACTCTCCTCAGTTTTTTATCAAGATTTTCTTGGAAGAATTTTTCAAGCAGCTGTTTAGAGACTGAAACAACTTTTTGAATATCCTTAGTTTGCGCAATTGTTTCACTTTTCGTTTGAGTTTTTAATTCAGTATCAATAGTTATTAGAGATATAGTTCTAAATGATACATTATTCTTTATTATTCGCTGCTCCATGTCCTTTGATAATCCAATTATTTTTTCAAATATTACATTTTTATCGTTTGTATCTTCTTTTAAAGTACCTATTCTAGAAAGTTGTTTTTTCTCTCTTGGTTCAACAGGGGATTCATCTATACCCAATGATTTATCGTGAAGTAACTTGGCTTTATTCTTGCCGAATACATCTTCAAGTTCTTTTAAATCGTATGAGGCCAGATCACTTGCCGTTTCGATACCAATTTCATTTAAAGATTTGGTAGTCTTGTCACCAATCCCATGTAATTTAGAGACTTTTAAATGCTCTAGAAATGGTATTATTTCTCTTTCCATTACAACAGTCAATCCATTTGGTTTTTGAAAGTCAGATGCTATTTTAGCAACAAATTTATTAGAAGATATACCAACTGACGCAGTTAGCCCTTCTTGAGATGTTATTTTTTCTTTAATCGTGTTTGCTATTCCAATCGCCTTATCTAAATCTCCATCTGTCCTTTTTGTAACATCTAGGTAGGCTTCATCAATGCTGACTTGTTCTAATATGTCTGATTCGTCTTCCATTAACTCCATTATTCTATCTGACACTTCCCTATAATAATCCATGTCGACAGGTAAGAATGCGACATCTTTGCCCTTTGCAATCCTCTTAGCAATTATTATAGGCATACCGGCTTTAATTCCTAATTCTCTTGCTTTATAATTTGAGGTACTAACAGCACCACTATCTTCAGTCCTACCAGAATAAACGCATATCACAACAGGTTTGCCTCTTATGGCACTGTTTCTGTTTTCCTCTAGGGATGCATAAAATGAATCAAGATCGACATGCATTATTATCCTTTTCATTGAAATATAATTTAGTTTAGCAGATATAATACTTATCCTTATCTTATTAGAATTTATTAAGAATTAGTTTATATCTAAAAATAAAAATTATAGTTTCTAATAGTAACAAATAAATAGCCTATCTATATCTACTTATCAGGGATTAATATGTTGAGGGTAGTAAATTTAGGGGCAGAAGTTGAAGGTAATCCAATTCTTAACCACGTCAATCTTTACATTAAAGAAGGCCAGACATATGTTCTTTTTGGGCCTAATGGTAATGGCAAAACTTCTTTATTAATGACTTTAATTGGAAATCCTGCATTTAGGGTAACTTATGGTAAAATCTTTTTTAAAAATCAGGAGATAAATAATCTAACAACTGACCAAAGAGTCAAAATGGGGATGGGTATAAGCTTTCAGACACCGCCAAGAGTTAGTGGTCTAAAGTTGATTGATACACTGATTAACTGTGCTAAGCAGAGTGGAACTGACCAGAACAAAATTTATGAATATGCTCAGATGCTCAATATGGAGAAATTTTTGAACAGAAGTCTAAACGTTGGATTCTCCGGTGGTGAGGTAAAACGTTCAGAAATACTACAACTTTTGACTCTAAATCCAGATCTAGTACTTTTTGATGAGCCAGATAGCGGAGTTGATTTAGAAAACATTGCATTAATTGGAAATGCAATGAGCGAATTACTCGACAGAAAAAAGAAAACAGGAGAAAGAAAAAAATCTGGCCTTATTATTACTCATCAAGGCCATATTCTTGATTACGTCGATGCTGATTACGGAGTTATTCTTTACAAGGGCATGGTTGCCTGTATGGGCGATCCATACGCCATGCTTGAAGAAATCAGTAAGAAAGGTTACGAGGGGTGTGTTGAGAAATGCCTGAAAGGATTCCAGAACTCGATAAGGATGTAAAAGATAAACTAGAAAAAGTCGGAATCGAAATGGATAAGGAAAAGCGATCAGCAATATTTCTTCAGGTAGACCAAAAAGTCGAAACATCTTCAAGTTACGCATCCAGTATAGAAATGATCAGTATAAAAAAAGCCCTCGAAAAATACGATTGGCTTCATGATTATTTTTGGAAAGTAGTTTCTCGTGATAAAGACGAATATACCAAAGAAGTTGACGTTGAGGAAGTAAATGGATATTTTATAAGAGCTCTTCCTGGGGCTAAGGTAGACTTCCCAGTAGAGGCTTGTCTATACCTAAAATCACCTAAGAAGCAGAAAGTCCATAATATTATAATTGCTGAGGAAAATTCCGAACTAAATATAATATCCGGATGTGCTTCTCACCCTGGTCTTACAACTGGTATGCATCTTGGGATCTCAGAATTTTATGTCAAAAAGAACGCTAAACTTTCATTTACAATGATCCATAACTGGGAAAATAATATTGAAGTTAGGCCAAGGAGTGCTGCAATTGTCGAAGAGGGTGGAACTTACATAAGCAACTACATCATTATGAACCCAGTCAAGATTGTTCAATCATATCCAACTGTTCACCTTAATGGAGATAACTCAACTGCAATAATGAGTAGCGTGATAGTCGCAATTAATGATTCTATCGTTGATACTGGAAGCAGAGTTATTATTAAGGGAAAAGGAGCCAGTGCAGAAATACTGTCTAGGGCAATAAGTAAAGGTGGTACTATCTATTCTAGGGGGGATATAGTTGGAGACTCTCCGGACGCAAGAGGGCATTTAGAGTGCATGGGCATGATGCTATCTGAGCAAGGGAGCATAATTGCAATTCCTGAGTTAGAAGCAAAACATCCTAATGTTGATTTAAGCCATGAAGCGGCGATTGGAAAAATCGCTGAAGAAGAAATCTTTTATTTGATGTCAAGAGGATTTACCCGGGATGAAGCAACTGCAGCGATAGTCAGAGGATTTTTGGACATAGACATAAAAGGATTGCCTCCTGCATTAAAGAAAAAAATAGATGAAGCCATAAATCTTGTCGAGAAAGAACTAATTTAATTTTTTATTCTTTCCAGAAGTCAGGCACAAATAGTACCA
>LNGC01000036.1 GCA_001587715.1 Candidatus Methanofastidiosum methylothiophilum
TTTCAAAATCGTTAAATCTAAGTGTATCTGTATTGCGTTGCATTAAAAATCCTAAAGGAAGATTTGGGAAAGAAGAGATACAAAAAGCTTTCGTGGAAACAAAAAATTATTACTCCCAATTTATTAATCAACTTAAAGAAATGGGGATTGATACAGACCTTAGAATTAGAGAATGTGAACATGCGACAGACGGCATTCTGGATGAAACAATGGCTTCAAACTACGATCTCCTTTTCGTAAAAGCTAAAACTCAGAATACTCTCAAAGAGTTTCTTATGGGAAATGAAGTTGAAGATATACTTAGAAGGACCCCATCTAATTTATTATTTTGGAGGTCAAGGGAGTAGTGCATAGATGGAGTCAATTAAAGATATACATGAGCTTTCAGTAGAAGAAGCAATTCGTAATCTTCAATCCTCTAAAGAAGGTCTTTCAAAGGAAGAAATTGAAAGAAGATTTTCATCATTTGGCCCAAATGAAATCCAGGAAAAAAGGGCCACTCCACTGTACTTTAAACTTCTAAAACAATTTTTGAATTTCTTTGCTATTTTGCTATGGGTTGCAAGCGGCCTTTCATTTTTAGGTGAATATTTGGCCCCAGGAGAAGGCAATATTAATCTTGGAATTGCATTAATTGCCGTAATTTTTATCAACGCCTTTTTTACTTTTTACCAAGAGTACAAAGCTGAAAGAGCTGCCGAGGCTCTAAAAATGTTGTTGGCACCTTTAGCAGTGGTATTAAGAGACAATAAAGAACAGGAAATCCCTTCAAATCAAGTTGTAGTTGGAGACATAATTATATTATCTGAGGGCGATAAAGTACCGGCAGATGCAAGATTAATTGAACAGCATGAATTGAAGGTCAATAATTCACCTTTAACTGGCGAGTCGATATCTCTAAAGAGAGATATTGGCCCATTTAAGGGAAATATTCTTGAATCTCATAATATTGTTTTTTCTGGAACTACTGTAGTTTCTGGTTCAGGAAAAGCCATAGTTTTTGCTGTAGGAATGGGGACAGAATTTGGGAAGATAGCAGGACTTACCCAAGAAATAAAAGAGGATCCAACTCCCCTACAAAAAGAAATATCTTATTTTATAAAGTACATATCAATTATTGCAATCTTCTTGGGAATAACCTTCTTTTTAATAGGGTGGTATCTAGGTAATACCTTCACTGCAAATTTTATCTTCGGGATAGGAATAATTGTTGCCAACGTTCCAGAAGGACTACTACCTGCAGTTACTTTGACTTTATCTATAGCCGCTCAAAAAATGGCAAAGAAAAATGCCTTGATAAAGAATCTAAATTCTGTTGAAACTCTTGGATCTACTACAGTGATTTGCACAGATAAAACTGGAACCCTTACACAAAATGAAATGACGGTCAAAAAAATATTTGTCAACGACAAAGAAATTGATGTTTCTGGGGTTGGGTACGCACCTGAAGGAAAACTTCATATCGATGGGAATGACATAGCAGAAAAAGAAATTGAGCCTATAATCCCTTTTCTAAGAACTTCATTCTTCTGCAATGATTCAAAATTAATTTTGGAAGAGGGTAAGTACTCAATAATTGGAGACCCGACCGAAGGGGCGCTTTTGGTATTGGCTAAAAAAATCATAGACACCGATAAAACATGTAACTTAGAAGAAAGAATTTTTGAGATTCCCTTTACGTCAGACAGAAAAATGATGAGCACTATATACAAAGGAGGAAAAGTTACTGCTTACGTTAAAGGTTCTCCAGAGTCAATAATTTCCTTATCTAATAAGATATTAATAAATGGGAAAGAAATCGAATTAACTTCTAAAGATAAAGATGAACTTCACGAAAAAGCTGAAAGTTTTGAAAAGAAGGCTTTGAGAACTTTAGCCCTTGCATACAGGCCCGTTGCTGAGAAAGAAAAATATGTGCCTGAAGAAGTAGAGAAAGATTTAGTATTTTTAGGATTGGTTGGGTTGATAGATCCTCCAAGGCTTGGTGTAAAGGAGGCAGTTAAAAAATGCAAGGGTGCCGGAATTAAAATAGTAATGATCACAGGGGATAACAAACTTACAGCTGAAGCTATTGGGCGGGAGGTGGGGATAATTGAAAGTGACGCTCCTTCTGTAATAGAGGGAAGTGAAGTCACAAAAATGAGAATAGAAGAATTAAAAGCTTTATTGAGTAATCCAGAAATTATTTTTGCAAGAGCTTCTCCAAAGAATAAACTTGAGATAGTCATGGCGTTAAAACAGATGGGGGAAGTTGTTGCAGTCACAGGTGATGGAGTAAATGATGCGCCCGCCTTAAAAGAGGCGGATATAGGTATATCAATGGGGAGTGGAACTGATGTGGCAAAAGAAGCGGCAGATGTAATACTAATAGATGACAATTTTAAGAGTATAGTGGAAGCAGTACTTGAAGGAAGGGCCGTCTATGACAACATCCGAAAGTTTATTTCTTACATCTTAGTTAGTAATGTGCCTGAGATAGTTCCATTCATAGTATATGTTCTGTTTAGAGTTCCCCTACCCTTAACAGTTGTTCAAATATTAGCTATAGATTTAGGTACTGACATGCTTCCTGCGATTGCCCTTGGAACAGAGCCTGCTGAAATAGATGTCATGGAAAGGCCACCTCGTTCTAGAAAGGACAGATTATTAACTATACCTCTAATCCTAAAATCGTATGGGCTCATAGGGCCAATAGAAGCTGCTGCAGGATTATACGGATTCTGGTGGGTGTTAAAAAAAGGAGGTTGGACTTGGGGAACACAATTAGCATTCACAGATCCGCTTTATGTTAAAGCCACAACAATGTGCCTCATAGCCATAATCGTATGTCAAATAGTGAATGTTATGGGTTGCAGAAGCCTAAGAAATTCTGTATTTAAGATAGGCTTATCCAAAAACAAATACGTATTTTTAGGAATAGCAAGTGAGATAATTTTAATTTTTGCTTTTACAAATCTCCCCATCTTAAAGACTTTTCTTGGAACTGCATCGATAGAACCAGAATTAATTCTGTTGATTATACCTTTTGCATTATTGATATTTGTAGTAGACGAATTAAGGAAATACTTAATGCCTAAATTAAATATTAAAGATCTATAGTATTATGTAAACTTGCCAATATTTTTCAATTAATAATTTAAACTGTTTTAACCTAAATTTTCAAAAAGGGACTATATGAATCAAACTTTGAAAGCATACATTGATCTAACAAGGGCCCATTTCATGTTTGCTTGGCCTTTGATATTCTGCTCTGGCTTATTTTTGGGATTCCAAAACTATGGCGGATTTTCTTGGATGATAGTCATTAAAGCTATTTTGATAGGGCTTTTTGGATTTGAAGGCGGGATGGTATTAAATGATTATATTGATAGAGATATTGACAAAAACGATGTGGAATACGATAAGTTAACTTATTATTGGAGGCCCTATAAATCTCGGCCCCTCCCTTTTGGAGATATAACATCAAAGAACGCATTTAGATTGTTTATCTTTTTTTTCATTATAACTATAACTTTGATTCTTACACTTCCTTATCCACATTCTCTTTACGTATTGATAATTTACCTCTACTGTTACTTTATGGAGTATTTTTATCAGGTGAAAAAAAGAAATCAAAAATTTCCTTTTGCGCAAGTTCTAGGAAGAACTGACTTCGCAATATTTCCTATTGCTGGATATCTTTGTGTCGGCGCCCCTGATAAAACTGCATTATTGTTTTTCCTTTTCTTTTATCCACTTGCTCTCTCTCACCTTGGATTAAATGATTTGATTGATGTAAAAAACGATATAGTCAGAAAAATGAATACCATAACAGTTCTTTATGGCATTAAAGGAACTGTGAAGTGGATCATAGTATTTAACTTGATTCATTTTGTTACAGCTGTTTTATTTCTTTTAACTCTTTCCAAGATCACTTTTTATGGATTCTTAATTCCTTTTATTTTGTTGTTCATTGCAACTTATCTTTTAATAAAAGATCAGAGCCCAAAGACTGGACTTAAAGTACTTCCATTCTATCACCTTTCTATGGCTTTATATTCAATCTCTATAATAATTGGAAGTATCCTATAATAAATAATAAAAGATGAAGTAACTTGGTCTTAACAGATCGGATGATAAATAAGCACAAAATAACTTCTTGGATTAAAGTAATGAGGTTAGAATTTTATTCCATGCCTTTTGTAGTCTATTCTTTAGGAGCTTTAATCTCTTATAAATTCAATGATTTCTTTTTCCTTAAGAATTATCTTGTGGGCTACTTTATTATATTCTTAATTGAACTAGCTACTGTCTTAACAAATGAATACTACGATTTTGAAGCCGATAAATTGAATAAAAATGTGGGTAGATTCACCGGTGGCTCAAGAATGTTAGTTGAGAATAAGATTTCTCTCAGAGAGACAAAGATATCATTCATATTTGTTGTCATGTTATTTTTAGTTCTTTCTTTGTATTTATTTAAAATTACTTTTTATTCAAATCAAGTTATATTACTATTGGGAATAGGTTTGATATTTGGAATCTCTTATACTGCTCCGCCCTTAAAATTTTCTTATAGGGGATTAGGTGAAATAGATGTTGCGATAATCCATGGTTTTTATGTTATTATTTGTGGATATGTTTTCCAGAAGGCCATCCTTGATAACAATGTACTTTGGGTTATAGCTATTCCTATTTTCTTTTCTTCATTGGTGGGTGTATCTCTTGCCGGCATACCAGATATATATTCAGATAGATTAGTTTCAAAAAAAACAATAGCATTAATAATTGGGCCTAAAAACACTTTAATTTTTTCTGCTATATGTTCTTTGATTACTGGAACATTTGGAATTTTTTTATTTTATGTATTCTTTTCGTGGCAACTTGATTACTTATATCTATTACTTCCACTTTACTCTATATACATGTCTTACATTTTTTTAGCTAAACTGAGATTAAAAAATTATGAACTAGGTATTAGTAGAATGATTTTTAGTAGTATGATCTTAATTGCTTTGTCTAGTTTTATTCCATTAATTATTCAAATGGTATCTTTGTTTTGATTTTAATTATTTTTTTATTAAAGGATCCTTTAACATTCCCAACTTTTATAAAATATAGGGCCATTTCGTTTAAGGGATTCCTGCCCTAATAATTGATTTATTCTCAAAATCGCTCTTCTTGAAAGTATTTTAAAAACAGATACTTCTTTTGGGAGAAAAGGATATCACATTTGTAATAATAATGAGTGCGGTCAGCGGGATTCGAACCCGCGTCATGAGCTTGGAAGGCTCAGGTGCTAGGCCACTACACTATGACCGCTTCTTTTTTATCGACTTTATTGTATATTTAAAACTTTCTCTTTTACCCACCACAATGCTTAAAAATTGATGTTCTTAAAAATTTATGTGGATTATATGGGCGTAAATAAAGTAAAAGTTAAGTTTGATTCTTCTATTATTATAGTATCATCTATTGCCCATCATCATTAATTACGCCATTTTGGCGGAGGTATTTTCATGCTAAAGATAGCTATTCCTAAAAAGGGGAGATTATCAAACCCCTGTCTTGAAATATTAAAAAAATCAGGTTATGAGTTTGAAGATAGCGGAAGGAAGTTGTTTTCACGTATCGAAGAAAAAAATATTGAGGCAGTTTTTGTGAGAACTCAGGACATTCCTGAATATGTTCAGGATCAAGTTGTTGACATGGGTATAACTGGACTTGATATAATACGGGAAAGAGGGGCAGATATTGAAATTCTTCAAAAGATGGGATTTGGTAAATGTACTCTTACGATAGCAGCACCGAAAAACTCATTGATAAATAAGTTTGACGACATCAAAAATGGAATGAAAATCGTAACAGAATTTCCAAATATAACGGATAGATACTTTAAAGATAAAGGCATTAACTTGAAGGTGATTGAAGTATCAGGCTCTACAGAGATAGCCCCTTATTTGGGAGTATCAGATCTAATATCGGACATAGTGAGCACTGGAACAACATTAGTAATGAATAATCTAAAATCTATCATTCCAATACTAGATTCTGAGGCCGTACTTATTGCAAACAAGGATAGCCTCAACAAGAAGAGGGAAGAAATTGAACTCCTTTCATCATCAATTAAGAGCGTTCTAGATGCACAAGGTAAAAAGTACATCATGGTAAATCTTCCTACCAAATCATTGGCCGAATTTGAAAAAGAGTTTCACGGTCTTGGAGGTCCAACAGTAATGGATGTGATCTCAAAGGAATCACTTGTTGCAGCACACTTTGTAGTTGATGAAAAGAAAGTATCTGAAACTATTCAAAAACTTAAAAAGATGGGCGGAACAGGAATTCTTATTACGCCTATAGAAAGGTTGGTGAACTAGTTGATTGAAATTTATCAAGGGTCAAAAGCCTTATTTGAAAAAAACAAACAGAGAAAGGTTTTATTAGAAGATGACGGTTACGTTAAGTCAATTTTATTGGATGTAGAAAAGAGAGGAGACGAAGCTCTAAGAGATTACACATTGAAGTTTGATGGTGTAAAAATAGATGACTTTTTGGTAACTCAGGATGAGATAGCTGAAGCTTATGATAACGTGGAGACTGAACTTATTGAAGCATTGGAAACGTCAGCAGAAAACATAGAAGACTTCCACAGGAGAGAAATTCCACAGTCCTTTTTATTTGAAAAGAAAGGTGTTACTGCAGGGCAGATGATACTGCCTTTAGAGAGTGCAGGGATCTATGTACCTGGTGGCAGGGCCGCATACCCATCCACTGTTCTAATGGCTGCAATCCCTCCTAAAATATGTGGTGTCCCACGAATTGTAGTTGTAACTCCGCCAAGTAAAGATGGTAGATGCAACGATGCAGTTTTAGTCGCATCAGATATTGCAGGCGTAGACGAGATTTACAAAGTGGGAGGAGCTCAGGCAATAGCTGCCTTGTCATATGGAACAGAATCAATAAAACCAGTTTCAAAGATAGTTGGGCCTGGAAACAGATTTGTCGCAATTGCAAAAAAACTTGTTGAAACACCGACTGAATTTCCAGCGGGCCCAAGTGAAGTAATGATAATTGCAGAAGAAAAATCAAATCCAAGATTCATTGCTTTGGATATGCTTGCACAATCTGAACACGATCCAATGGCCTCAGCATATTTATTGACTACATCAAAATCACTTGCTGAAAAAGTTGTCAGAGAAATAGAAAATGAGCTTAAAGTATTACCGAGGAAAGAAATTCTAGAAGAATCTCTAAAGAGGGGTGGAGTGTTCATCATCTCATCCATCGATGAAGCGATTGAACTTTCAAACAACTTTGCACCTGAACACCTTGAAATAATGGTTAACGATCCCTTTTCACTTCTTACAAAGATTAAAAATGCAGGTTCAGTATTCTTGGGGGAATACTCTCCTGAAGCAATGGGGGACTATGTATCTGGAACAAATCACGTACTTCCCACATCTGGATTTGCAAAATTTTACTCAAGTCTTTCAGTAGATGATTTCCTTAAGAAATATACATTCCAATATGTCACAAAAGTTGGACTAAAGACTTATAGGGACACTGTTTCAACACTTGCTAGGTCTGAAGGATTATTTGCACACGAAAAAGCTGTGAAAGTGAGGTTTGAAGATGAAAAGTAAGTTTGATAGAGATCTCTTAGATAATCTTGATCCATATTCATCAGAAGTTTCTATGTCCGATGGGAATCTAATAAGATTAAATGCAAATGAACTCCCATGGAAAAACGAAGCGGTAGTATGGGCTTTACATGATAAGCTCCTATCACTGCCTCTAAACAGGTATCCTGAAGTCACAAATTCTGAGATAAGGAAGAATATTGCAGAGTATATCGGATTTGAAAAAGAGAATGTCCTAGTTGGGAACGGTAGTGATGAGATTATAGATACAATCTGCAAAGCTTTCATTTCTCCACTTGATAAAGTTTTGATACCCACGCCAACTTTCTCGATGTATTCTACTATAACTAAAGTCTATTCAGGGCTCCCTATCATAATTCCTCTTAACTCTGATTTTACTCTACCAGTTGAAAAGATAATATCTGAATCAAAAACTGCTAAGATGGCCTTTATTTGTAGCCCAAACAATCCCACAGGCATATCATACTCCGAAGAAGAAATCAAAGCAATACTTGACACAGGGATTCTAGTAATTCTTGATGAAGCATACGCAGATTTTTCTGGCCATTCAGGTTTAAACTTGTTGAATAATTACGACAATTTGATCGTCATGAAGACATTTTCAAAAGCATTTGGTCTTGCAGGATTTAGAACAGGGCACTGTGTAGCATCAGAGACATTAGTTGAATCAATGAGCAAAGTCATGCTTCCGTATAATATTAATATTATATCTATAAAGGCAATTGAACTTGCCATTCTACATGAAGATTTCATGGTAGACGCAGTCAAAAAAATAAAGGAAAATAGAAAATATATGTATGGCGCAATGCAGGAGATAAAGGGGATAAAACCATTCCCCTCCAGTGCTAACTTCATATTATTTGAAGCAGAAAATTCTAGAACAATTTATGAAGAGTTGTTGAAAAGAGGAATTCTGATAAGATACTTCGAAGGTAAGAACTACTTGAGGGTATCTGTGGGAACATACGAAGAATGTGTAAAATTTATTTCTAGTTTGAGGGAGATATTAAATGTCTGTTAAGATAGGCATAATTGACTATGGAATGGGTAATTTAAAGAGCGTTTACAAAGCCTTTAAATTTCTAAAAGCAGATCCAGTTTTCATTGATAAAGAAGAGGATTTTGATTGTGACGGTTTAATCCTTCCAGGGGTCGGAGCATTTGAAGATGGGATGAAGAATCTAGGGCCTTTCATTAAAGTATTAAAAAAGGAGGCAGAAACAAAACCTCTGCTTGGGATTTGCCTAGGCATGCAGATGCTTTTCTCAGATAGCGAAGAAAACGGATTTTTCAAAGGATTAGATCTTATACCAGGTTCAGTAAAAAAGCTACCTGAAGGGCTCAAAGTTCCACACATGGGGTGGAACAACATTGAATTCTTGGACGATGACCCCCTAATAATTGGAATAAAAAATGAATCTTATTTCTATTTTGTACACTCTTATGCACCTTTCTGTGGGCCGGATTATACCCTTGGTGAAACAGAATATGGAATAAGATTCCCCTCAATAGTTGCAAAAGATTTTACGTACGGAACTCAGTTTCACCCAGAGAAGAGTGGTGAGTCTGGACTAAAACTTCTTAAAAATTATATAAATATAGTGGAGAGCACGATATGAAAGTATTGCCCGCAGTTGACATTCTTAATAGAAAATGTGTCCAGCTTGTCGGAGGTGACCCGAATACCAAGGTATTTGAGAATACAGATCCTTTGACAATTGCAAAAAAATGGGCAGAGTATTCAGATTATTTGCATCTGATTGACCTTGACGCTGCTATCTATAATACAGATATCAACAGAGATATAATAAAAAAAATACTATCCGAGATCAAAGTCCCTGCTGAAGTTGGAGGCGGAATAAGAAGTATAGAAGTATTTAGGGAGCTAATCGATGCAGGTGCCGATAAACTCATCATGGGCACATCAGCAGTAAAAAACCTTGAACTTCTAAAAAAGATAAGAGAGGAATTTGGGAAGGATAGGATAGTCATAGCTTTGGATGTTAAGGGCGAAGAGGTATCAATTTCGGGATGGACCAAAGGCTCAGGATTAACAATATTTGAAGCAATAAATAAATTAGAAGATTATGCATCTTCTTTCCTCATAACAAGCATAGGTGTCGAGGGAAGGATGACGGGGCCAGACATAGTACTATACAAAAAAATTTTATCCTTTACGGATGTAGAAATAATTGCATCAGGTGGGATTTCATCAATTGATGATTTAATAAAACTTGATAATATAGGAATTAATAAAGCTGTAGTTGGAACGGCTATTTACACTAATAAAATTGATTTAAATGAGGTAAGGAAATTTTTTGGGTGATTTGTTTTGAGAGAATCAAAGATTGAAAGAAAAACAAAGGAGACCAATATTAAGATTAAGTTGAATATAGATGGTCAAGGAAAATATAAAATTTCAACATCAAAGAAATTCTTTGACCACATGCTTGAAACTTTTTCTAGATACAGCCTTTTTGATATCGAGATAAAGGCTGAGGGGGATCTAACTCACCACCTTGTTGAGGATATAGGTATAGCGATGGGAATGGCATTTTCTGAAGCCATAGGTGACAAAAAAGGGATCAATAGAGTAGGTACCGCCACGGTCCCAATGGACGATTCGCTTGTCATGACCTCTCTTGATATAGGTGGAAGGCACTATACAAAGTTTGATTTGAACTTCAAGTTTGACAAAATTGAAGAAGTTTCACCAGATTTATTCTTACATTTCCTTGATTCTTTCGCACAGAAGGTTCCACTAAATCTATTCATAAAGGAATTCTATGGAGACGATGACCATCACAAGATGGAGGCGGTCTTCAAATCATTTGGCAAAGCACTTTTAATGGCAACATCATTCAATGATAGAATTGATCTTCTTTCAACTAAAGGTGTGATATGATGCATGCAAAGAGAATAATCCCTTGCCTTGATGTCGACCAAGGGAGAGTGGTAAAAGGTATAAAATTTGTAGATATCCGGGATGCCGGGGATCCTGTCGAAATGGCACAGCTTTATGATGAGAAAGGTGCGGACGAGCTGGTATTTCTTGATATCACAGCTTCATCGGATAAAAGGAATATAATGGTTGATGTAGTTGAAAGGACGGGGGATGTTGTCTTTATACCATTTACAGTTGGGGGAGGATTAAGAAATATTGAAGATATAAAGGCTATATTACGTGCTGGAGCAGATAAAGTGAGCCTCAACACATCCGCAGTCCAAAATCCGGAGTTGATTAAAGAATCTTCAAGGATATTTGGGAGCCAGTGCATAGTTCTTGCAATAGATGCTAAAAGAAAAGGAGCAAGTTGGGAGGTCTATACCCATGGAGGAAGAACTCCAACAGGCATAGACGCAGTTGAATGGGCAAAGAGAGCGGAGAATCTTGGCTGTGGAGAGATATTACTCACAAGCATGGATGCAGACGGAACCAAAGATGGATACGATATCCCTTTGACAAAAGCAATCTCGGAAGCTGTAACTATCCCTGTTATTGCATCAGGCGGGGCAGGAAATGCAGAACATATATGTGAAGCATTGACCAAAGGCAAGGCAGATGCCGCACTTGCAGCCTCAATATTCCATTATGAAGAGCATTCAATTAAAAAGGTAAAAGAATATCTTAGATCACAAAAGGTATCGGTAAGATTATGAATGAGTTTAATCTGAAGTGGGATGAAAAGGGGCTTATACCTGCCATTGTTCAGGACTACGCCACAAAAGAAGTCCTTATGATGGCCTACATGAACGAGGATTCATTGAAAAAAACACTTGAGACTGGAAGGACTTGTTTTTGGTCAAGAAGCAGGCAGAAATTCTGGTTTAAGGGCGAATCATCAGGTAACATCCAAAAGGTCAAAGAGATTAGATACGACTGTGACGCAGATTCTATTTTAGTTTTAGTTGAGCAGATTGGTGCAGCTTGTCATGAAGGGTACCCCACATGTTATTTTAGAAAACTTGATGGTAAAATAATGGGGGAAAAGTCCTTTGAAGGGGGGCTTTATGTCCTAGATGAGCTTTACAAGTTAATAGAGAAAAGAAAGAAAGAGTTGCCAAAGGGTTCATATACCACTAGATTACTTACAGATAAGAACCTCCTCCTTAAAAAAATCGGAGAAGAGTCAAGTGAGGTAATCATCTCATATTCAGAGGAAAAGAATAGGACAGTTGAAGAAGCCTCTGATTTGATTTATCACTTATTTGTTTTATTAGTTGAAAGAGATATAAAACTTGAATCGGTGTTAGAAGAACTGAAAAAGAGAAGGAAGTGAATAAATGAATTTAGGAAAAAGATATGATTTTCACACCCATACAATATTTTCTGATGGTGAGCTTATACCATCAGAGCTTGTTAGACGTGCTAGGGCTTTAGATCACAAAGCAATTGCATTGACTGACCATGTAGATGCTTCAAATATAGAGTTTATTGTTCCAAATCTAGCACGAGTTTCTGAAGAATTGAATCAGCACTGGGACATAACTGTAATCCCTGGGGTAGAGATTACACATGTGCCTCCTGAGACAATTAAAAAATTAGCAGTCAAGGCAAAAAAGCTTGGTGCAAAAATAGTCGTTGTCCACGGAGAGACACCTGTCGAACCTGTCATGCCAGGTACAAATAGGAGTGCAATTGAGAGTGGCGAAGTCGATATACTCGCCCATCCAGGAATAATTGATGAAAAAGATGCAAAGCTTGCAAATAAATCAGATATATTTCTTGAGATAACTGCGAGAGGCGGCCACAATATTGGAAACGGCAGAGTTGCTGCATTAGGTGAAAAATTCATTTTAGATACAGATACACACTCGCCAAGTAATTTAATCACTCAGGAATTTGCTTTTACAGTGGCTTTAGGCGCTGGTCTAAAAGAAGAATCTGCAATAAATGTGATTAAGGAAAATCCAAAAATATTACTTGAAAAGATTTTATAATAAAATAAGTTAATAGGCATTATTTGCCTACAAATTTTTTACTAAAATTCTTTTCTTTCATAACTTAGATTTAGTACCGAGTATATATGCCCCGAATCCAGTCAACCACATGACAATTGGATATGCTACCCATCTTTCTGTTCCGCCATCACCAAGTATCGGAATAAAGAAACCCGCAGAGAAAAGAAAGAAGAGAGCTATTATCCCAAAGCAGATTGATATATATCTAAATGGAGCATCTATAATTTTTGAAGATGTAATGGCCGCAATACCTCCAGAGATAAACGTAGTTAAAGCAAAAATTGGATGCAATAACGCAACATTTCCGGGGAATAATCCAACCCCTAATACACCGAGACCAAAGAGCCCAAAGGGTATATTAAAGGGGAGTTTTCTATAAGATAGAAAAACAAAGTAAGCCCCTATAACGGTCATGATTCCCGTTACAATCATTGTCGAATTGAAAATAACGGCCGACGGTTGAGTAATTATGCTATTTGGTGGGCGTGTTGCGCCTAAATCACTTATCTCGCTGTTTGCAGTAGTGTACCCTGATGGGTAATATACTTCGGCAGTAATTATCCCCATTAAGGCAACAAAACCTGCAAGGAATAGCAAAGTGCCTGCTATTGCTTGATGTTTTTCTCTTAACAAATTTGACATTATAGTACCCCCTGATTTAATAATAATGGTTTTAGGTAATCATCTTACTTATATATTTAATTATAATGTAACTCTTTTCTTCGTGCCCAAGATAATGGGCACTGCAAAACTTTTTAAGTGTGATTTTATTTTTAAAAATATGGACATAGGGCAGATTGTAATAAATATTGTAAGTGCCATTCTATCCTTCAGTGAATTCTTAGCAGAGGAGATATCTGCTCTAACTAATGGATTTCTCCCAGAAGGTG
>LNGC01000037.1 GCA_001587715.1 Candidatus Methanofastidiosum methylothiophilum
GAGTATTAATTTTCCTTTATCTTTTAGGGACTTAGCGGCACCTTGAAGAATCAAAAAGTTCATTTCATCTGTTTCCATCAAAGGAAAGCCACCTTCACAGATGATAAGGGCAAGATCAAATTCTTTCTCAAATTTTAAATCTCTAGCATCTGCTTTAATGAAATCAACTTTTACTTTAGATTCCTTAGCCTTTTCTATTGCCCTTTCTAACATGCATTCAGAAAGGTCAATTCCAGTTACAATATAACCTCTTTTGGCAAGTTCAATAGAATGTCTTCCTGTTCCACAACCAATATCCAAAATTCTTATTGATTTATTATGATTAATCTCCTTTTCAATGAAATCTATTTCTCCAATAGTTCCTTGAGTATATCCCTCTGTTTCGTAAGTTTCAGCATAATTTTGAAATAATTCTTCGTACCATTTTGCCATGGATAATTCATTCTACTTTTGTTTATATTATTTTTGTCAATTAATAAAGTAAAATCTTAACAATTAAAAATTTATATTAAAAGTACAGAATATCATTCATAATAAATACAAATGAATTTCAAGGTATCCATCTTTTGATAGTACAAAATACGTCAAATTTTATATGAATAATATATTTCTATATTTCCCGAAGTTTAAAAATTGTATAATAAAAAAATAAATTATTTGAGGCTTTAATTTATTTCTCTTTTCTAAAGCACATAAACCAGTCAAGACAGTATTTGCCTTCTTCTTTTTTCTCCATCCTTTCTTTGGCTACACCACATGAACCAGGAGGTGGAATTATTACGTCGTCACCTGGTTGCCAGTTGGCCGGAGTTGCAATTTGTTCTTTGTCTGATTTCTGCATTGCAAGAAGTAATCTCTTGATTTCTTGCATATTTCTTCCATTTGATAGCGGATAATAGAGCATTGCCCTAACTTTTGCTTTAGGATCTATTAGGAATACCGCCCTTACTGCCTGAGTTGTGGATGCATTTGGTTGGACCATTCCAAATTTCTTTGAAATATCCATCTTTAAGTCTTCTATTACGGGGAACATAATTTCAACATTTTTCATGCCTTTATATTCGATCTTTTCTTTTATAGTTCTTAACCAAGCTATGTGGGCATAAATACTATCTATTGATAATCCTATTAACTCACAATTTAGATCTTTGAGTTCTTTCTGCATTGATGCAAAAGTCATAAATTCAGTTGTGCACACCGGGGTAAAGTCTGCCGGGTGGCTGAAAAATATTACCCATTTACCCTTATAGTCGTCTGGAAAATTTATTTCCCCCATTGTAGTTTTTGCTTTAAATTTAGGTGCATCATCGCCTATTAATGGCATACTCATTTGTTGTTTAGGTTCTTCTTCCATATAATTCACCAACTCAACATTTATTATGTTGCTAGATATATTGGAAATTGAATATATATAACATTATACGTTTTGAAATATAATCTTACAGATAAATAGTTTAAAGAATATTAGTTTTTATTTAATAATGAATATTAATTAAAGATACTCTTATTTTTCTAAATATTCTTTTTAATAAAGACTTAGTAATCCTTCAGCTTAAATTAATAAACTATAATCCTGTCTGATAAGCAAATGTTTAAATATTAACTACCAATTTATTTTGGTAATTATAACGGTGATTTATTGTGAAAAAAATAATTGCTATTTTAATAATTGGAATCTTTGTATTATCTGCAGGAGCTGTCTATGCTGCGGATGGTACAGAAAAGTGGAGATTCCAAACAGACGGTGATATTCGCTCATCACCTGCAATCGGTGCAGACGGCACTATATACTTTGGGAGCTATGATGGTTACTTTTACGCTATACATCCCAACGGCACCCAAAAATGGAGATTCCAGACACGTAGTACGTTCTCATCACCTGCAATCGGTGCAGACGGCACCATCTACGTCGGAAACAATTATGGTTACCTTTACGCTATAAATCCCAACGGCACCCAAAAGGGGGGATTTCAAATAGGTGCGCCTATTTGGTCGTCACCGTCAATCGGTGCAGACGGCACCATATATTTTGGAAGCAATGATGATTACCTTTATGCTATAAATCCCAACGGCACCCAAAAGTGGAAATTCCAGACACGTAGTACGTTCTCATCACCTGCAATCGGTGCAGACGGCACCATCTACGTCGGAAGCTATGATACTTACCTTTACGCAGTAAATCCCAACGGCACACAGAAGTGGAGATTCCAGACAAGTGATGTTATTTACTCCTCGCCAGCAATTGGTTCAGACGGCACCATATATTTTGGGAGCTATGATGGTTACTTTTACGCTATACATCCCAACGGCACACAGAAGTGGAGATTCCAAATAGGTGATAATATTTTCTCATCACCTGCAATCGGTGCAGACGGCACCATCTACGTCGGAAGCAATGATGAGTACCTTTACGCTATACATCCCAACGGCACCCAAAAGTGGAAATTCCAGACAGATAATGATATTTTATCATCACCTGCAATCGGTGCAGACGGCACTATATACATCGGAAACCGTGATGGTTACGTTTACGCAGTTAATCCCAATGGCTCTGAAAAATGGGGATTCCAAACAGGTCAGTATATTTACTCCTCACCGGCAATCGGTGCAGACGGTACCATCTACATCGGGAGCCATGATAAATACCTTCACGCTATTGAAGGTAGCCTTGGATGGACAAATGTAACATATCAGCAATCAATGAGTAAATATGCAAAATCAAACTGGCCAAAGTTCGGACAGAACAACTACAATCTCCGCAGAGTATTGATAACACCACAAAAATCTATTCCAATAGATAAGATACTGAAAATCTTAAAAGAAAATCAGGAAGATTAATTTATTTTATTATATCCGGCCCTTTTCTTGAATAAACTATTTCATTTATTTTAAGCTTATATTACAATCCGTTATAACATTAGTAAAATTATTAAGTTGTATAAAAGAAAGACTTTTTAATCGATATACTGAGGTAAAAATCATGTGCCTTGCAGTTCCAGGTAAAGTTATTGAAATAAAAGACAGTGTCGGAATAGTTGATTTCAACGGAGTTAAACGAGAGGTAAGATTGGACCTTGTCGATGTTAAAGTTGGTGATTATGTAATTGTTCACACTGGATTTGCAATTGAAAAAATGGACGAGAAAGAAGCTCTGGAATCCTTGGAGATATGGAAAGAACTCCTAAAAGTTCAGGAGGATTTTTAGTGGATTTGTATAAAGATCGAAACGCTTCAGATACAATAATAAAAAAAATATTTGAATTCTCTAAGGATTTAGGTGAAATAAAACTGTGTCACGTTTGTGGAACACATGAGCATGTGATTACTCATTATGGTATTAGAGCAATGTTGCCAAAAAATGTTCAAGTTGTTTCTGGTCCAGGGTGTCCAGTTTGTGTAACTACGCAAGGGGAAATCGAAGCTGCTGTTAAAGTTGCCGAAAAAGGGGCCGTAGTAACTACGTATGGAGATATGATACGAGTACCATCTAAACGTTCTTTGTCAGATGCAAAAGCATCTGGTCTTGATATTAGACTTGTTTATAGCATTAACGATTCAATTAATCTTGCCATATCTAATCCAAATAAAAAAATAGTTCATTTTGCTATTGGATTTGAGACTACTTGCCCCACAACTGCTGTTGCAGTTCTTAATTCTCCTGATAATTTTTACGTCTTATCGGCACACAGGGTAGTTCCCCCTGCTATGGATTTATTGCTAAGTAGTGGAAAAATAAATCTTTCTGGATTTATAGATCCCGGGCATGTTTCTACAATAATTGGAACAAAACCATATGAGCCAATTTCTCAAAAATTTCACGTGCCTCAAGTAATATGTGGATTTGAACCAAACGATATACTTATGGGTATTTACCTTTTATTAAAACAAATTAAAGAAAAAAGAGCCGAAGTTGAAAATGAGTATGTTCGTGGCGTAAGGACAGAAGGTAATACTAAAGCCCAAAAACTAATGGAAAAGGTATTTGAACCCTGCGATATAAGCTGGAGAGGATTTCCAGTAATACCTGGATCAGGGCTCTCTTTAAAAAGTGAGTTTTCCAACAAAGATGCATACAAGAAATTTAATATTGAAATAGAAGATATTCCAGAAGAGAAAGGATGTAGCTGCCCGGAAGTTTTAAGGGCAGAAAAAATCCCGAGAGAATGCCCACTATTTGGAAATATATGCACGCCACAAAATCCCAAAGGCCCGTGTATGGTTTCTAGAGAAGGTGCTTGTTACATATCTTTTAAATATGAAAAATCTTTCAGGTGAAAATATGGCAATAAAAGAAAATCCAACCTGTTCCTTTAATAAGGAATGCAGATATCCAAATATAGACAAAGAAAGTTTTTGTGATGAAATGTCTTCAGTAATTGGAGATGTGAGAATAGGAAAAGAGGTCTATGTTGCACCTTTTGTATCATTAAGGGCAGATGAAGGGACCCCCATTATTATTGGAGATAAGAGTAACTTACAAGATGGTGTTATAGTTCATGCTTTGGAACACACTTCCGTTGAAATTGGTAAAAAGACTTCAATAGCCCATGGTGCTGTAATCCATGGCCCTACAAAAATAGGGGATAACTCTTTTGTAGGATTTAGGGCAGTAGTTCATAGTTCAGAAATTGGAAAAGAATGCTTCATAGGCCACGGTGCAATAGTTGTAGGGGTAAAAATCGGTGATAAAAAATTAGTTCCCCATGGAGCTGTAATAACTGATCAAGAAAAAGCTGACAAACTACAAAATTCAAATAATGATCTATTCAAGTTCAACGAAGGAGTATTGTGTGTAAACTGTGAATTCGCAAGGGGGTACAGACGTTAATGGACATTTGTCAAATCTTAGGGGAAAAAAGTCTTGAAAAGGCTTTGGAATACTATTCAGAAGATGAATTAAAAAGCATAATAGAAAAACTAGAGCTTGAAAAGCTATTAAAGATCCCCGGATTTGGTAAAAAGAAGGTATTACAGATCCAAAAAGAAACATTTGAGAATAAGACTGGTAAAAAGTATGAAGAAGTTCTTTTTGGCGATGCTTGGGAGATATATGAAGAGATAGTGTCTATTTTAGTTTCATACCCTCAAACAGAGAGATCAAGAAATAGATTCTATCTTTATATGCCCTTAAGGGACAAGGAGTTAATTTTAAAGAGATT
This sequence comes from Candidatus Methanofastidiosum methylothiophilum, assembly GCA_001587715.1. Lineage (GTDB taxonomy): Archaea > Methanobacteriota_B > Thermococci > Methanofastidiosales > Methanofastidiosaceae > Methanofastidiosum. The sequence continues at coordinate 5,160 of LNGC01000037.1, forward strand.
AAACTATTGCTATAAAGCAAAAAAATTTGTAGAAGGTCTAACTCCTGGAGAAATAAAAAAGATTTTAGAATATTTAAATGGTATATCGGATTTAAAAATTCCTTCTCTCAAAAAATTCAGAGACAGAGTTTTAATCACGGATGATGAAGAAATATCCATTAAGACAAAATCAGACTATTATGATTCTATATACCTTTCATCCCCACACGAGGCAAGAGGTATTAGGGAAGATTATCCTTTAATATTTTATTTGTATGGTAAAAATTCAGCTCTTTATGACACTCTTTCTGAAATATCTGACTTTTCAATCAATATCGATGATTTTTCTATTAGGGATATAGTCCCTGAGCTTTATATTGAACGTTTCATTGAGAATTCTCAAAAGATAATACTGATACTTGATATGTACAAAGTTCTTTTTGATATTAAAAATGGCAGAGGGATAGCTGCTGATGACGATGCAAAATTATCTGATTATGTTCAAAAGCTCCAAAAGATATCGGATAGGGTGGATTCTTTTTCTAAAGGAAATTTTCCAGATGAGAGGCTAAATAAGCTAAAGGAAGCACTAAATCTAGAAGAGATGGTTAAAACAATAGAAAAGGAAATCAATGAGAGATTTTCTAAAATCATAGAAACCCAAGATATTGGCATAGCTGGCAAAGATATATTATCAATGCTTTCAGATATAAAACATTCTGATCCCTTGAAAGCGTTTCAGACATATATCCCAAAACAACTGGAGGATGCATATAGAAAAATCGTCAAAGAGTCCGTAGACGATCTCAATAAGAAAACAGGTTTTGATGTCTCAGAATTGTTCCCTGAAGAAGTTTCATTTCCAATAGAAGCAAACAGAAATGAATTATTTGAGATTAAAGAAAACATCAAAAAGGAGATATCTAAACGGGAATTTGAAATAAAAAAAGAAATGATGGATATATCAGAATTATGGGATTTTTTGAATCAGAGAGTAGAGGAATGTTACGACATTGATTTTTTTGTGGCCATGGGAAGATTTGCAGTTGAAAAGAATCTTTTAATGCCAAAAATATCCGATAAAGGATTAAGTTTTAGAAATGGTAAAAATGTTTTGATTCAAAATCCAATTCCAATTAATTATAAGATTGGGACTACTGATGACAATATGAGTGGAAATGAAAATGTCATTATATTAACTGGTGCTAACTCGGGGGGTAAAACTACCCTCTTAAAATTGGCACTTACACTTCAGATTCTTTTCCAGATGGGATTCTTAGTGCCTGCTGAAGATTCATACACTCCGATCTTCGACGAGATTGGATTCTTATCCAAGCATAGGGGAGATTCAAGAGGGGCATTTGAAACAAGCCTAAAAAGACTCGTGCCCCTTGCGATTGAAGAAAAAAAGAGATTACTACTAGTGGATGAACTGGAAGCCATAACAGAGCCTGGTTCAGCAGCTAGAATAATAGGCACATTCCTTAATTTTTTGAGAAATTCCAATACATTGTGTGTTATAGTTACACATCTTGGTGAAGATATAATCTCATCGATTAAATCAATAGAGGGCAAGTTACCAGAAGATATGAGAGTTGACGGTATAGAAGCAAAGGGATTGGATGAGGCATTAGAGTTGATAGTTGACAGACAGCCAGTCTTCTACAAAGCTGGAAAGAGTACTCCTGAATTAATTGTTGAAAGACTTTCAAAAACAACAGAAGGTAAAGAGAAAGAGATATATCAAAAGATGGTTGATGTACTAAGGCAGAAACCATAAACCTTTTTAATTAGATACTTCGTGTTGTTGTATGGGAGTATACCAGCCTCAAGACTATGTGATCTACATAGGGATTCTTTTAGTTTTATTGGCTCTTGCATTAAAATTTCTTTTCAATAAAATAAAAATTGATAAGCACTTCATAATTGCAATCTCTCCTTATATGATAATGGCTATAGCCATACGAGTTTTGGCAGATGTTGGATTTTACGAGAGGTCTAAACTTTGGAACATTACGCCTGGGGTGTATATAGTTACGTTTATCCTTGCATTTTTCATGTTATTAATCGGATTTGAACTTGAAAAGAGAAATATTATTTCATACTGGAAAATTCCTTTTGTTGTTGGGATTTTGTCTTCTATATATTTTTTAGTTTATTTAATTCCTTTTTTTAATTATCCATTAAGGATGGTTGTTCCTCTCGCTATGGCCGCTGGAATAACAATTGGGGTATATTTATTATCCCCTCTATTCTACAAATCTATTAGGGAGTTTGAAAACACAGCAATATTATTTGGACATTTATTGGATGGGTGCGCCACATTCATTGCCATTGATTATTATGGATTTGGAGAAGAACATCTATTGCCTCTTTTTTTGATCAATCTTTCTGGAACGGCTTTAGTCATGATACCCTTAAAATTAATATTGATACTTGTAGTAATTTATCTTCTTGATACGCTCTATAAAGAAGAGAAAAAAAACTTCAAGGAGAAGGAAGTAACTGTTTTTAGATATAAATTTAAGGTCACAACATTGATGATGCATAATTTTTACTTGTCCATCAAAGTGTTGATTTTCATACTTGGATTTGGTCCAGGATTTAGAAATACTTTATTACCATCACTTTTTTGATTCAAAAGACTTATTAATAGTGAAAAATACTTATTTTTATGGAAAATCCTATTCATATCATTAATCTTTCAAGAATGGTTGTAATGGGCTCAGATCTCTGGAGTTCTGTTAAAACAACAGTTGAAAAATTAGGATATAAAAATCCCGTTGTTCTTGACGATCCAATAACAAGAGGGATTGTTGGGAAAAAAGTATCTGATGATTTAAACTGTGACCATAACGAAGTTAAAACAGCTACAATGGCAGAAGTACATTCAATCGAGGATCTCTTAAAAAAAGAAAAATATGATATAGTTGTTTCAATCGGTGGTGGGTCAGTTATCGATGTTGGAAAACTAGCATCCTTTAATACTTCTATTCCTTTTATTAGCTATCCAACAGTCGCATCTCATGACGGGATAGCTTCTTCTAGAGCATCTATTAGGGATGGTGAAAAGAAATTGTCAATAGAGGCGCAACCTCCTATTGCAATAATAGCTGACACTAAGATAGTTTCTCAAGCCCCATATAGATTCTTAGCTTCTGGGTGTGCTGACCTGATATCTAATTATACGGCTGTTTTAGACTGGCAACTTGCACATAAATTAAAAGGGGAATATTACAGTGAGCATGCAGCATCTTTGTCATCTATGAGCGCTAAGGTGACTATTGATAATGCCGACGTAATAAAAGAAGGATTGGAAGAATCTGCCAGAAAAGTTCTGAAAGGACTTATATCTTCGGGTGTTGCTATGAGTATCGCTGGGTCTTCTAGGCCCGCATCAGGTGCGGAACATGCATTTGCTCATGCACTTGACATGATTGCAGAAAAACCTGCAATGCATGGGGAGCAGTGTGGAGTTGGTTCTATAATGACTATGTACCTTCACAGAGAAGATAAGTATAAAACTATAAAAGAAGCTCTTGAAAAGATAAAAGCTCCTACAACTGCTCAAGAACTTGGTGTCACTGACACCGAATTAATAAAAGCACTAACTATGGCACATAAGATTAGAGATAGGTACACAATACTTGGAGAGAGTGGGCTTACCGAAAGGGCAGCCACTAAACTTGCTAAAGTTACAGGGGTAATAGAATGATTCTTACCCTTCTCCCTAAAAATCTTGCAAAACCAGGATTTTCTTTTGTAGCTGGGGAGGGGGACAAAGAATGCAAGGAATGCAGATTTTACAAGACATGTGTTGAAAATTTGAAACCTGGGAGAATATATACAGTCTCTTCTGTAAGGAACATTGAGCATCCCTGTAAAATTCATGATTCTGGAGTTAAAATAGTTGAAGTAAATGAATCGAAAATTGAAGCGGCAATCCCTAAGAAGTATGCAATAGAAGGTGCAACTAGCATATTCTCATTTTCCTGTAATGAACGATGTCAATATCACGATCTTTGTGTTCCAGATGGGATTAAGATTGGTGATAAATTCCACATTATTGCAATTAATGAGAAACTTGAATGCCCTTTGGGCAATAATATCCTAAGGATTACTTTGAAAAGAAAGGATTAGTAAACAAATCTAGAGGAACACGACTTTTCTCCTCTAAATAATATGTCTAGGACTATTATTGGAATCATTATTGCTATAGGCATAATGGATTTGGTCTTTTTTTTCATTTTTATCACCATTTATTAATATTGTAATACAATAGTATATAAATCTTTCTATTTATTGATATATAATAATTTATTATTTGTTTTTAATAATGGATATTAATATCTATACCCAATATGGTTGAACTTCACTTTATATAATTAATAAGAACACTATAATATATTATATGGGTATTATATATTTAATTTAATATTACTATATAATTAATCAATCTTAAATTTAACTCTTACTTATCATTATTATAAGAATTAAAATTCAATGAAAAGGAATATTTTTATTATTAGTTTAAATTTAATCTATTTTTTTGAATACTGATAGTAGTAACATTTATATATATTAACGTTAGAGATAATGATGGTGAGCATCAATGGAAGAAAATGCCGAAGAGGCCATTATAGAATATCTTAAAGGTGTTAAAATAGGCGCCACTCCTTCAGAGATTGCCGATAATCTAAATATGTCTAGGGCCACCGCTGTAAAATATCTTGAAATAATGAGGGCAATAGGATTAGTCGATTACAGACGAATAGGCATGGCAAAGGTTTACTTTGTTGCAACAAAGCTCTCATATGCACAGCACGTACTTCTTCGAAAAACAAGAGATTTAATCGAGTCAATAAAGACTGCCGACGAGCATATTAAAGTATTGGAGAAAATTCTTACTATACATATTAGTATAATGCAGACCTATAATGCCGAGGATAGGGAAAAATTCATTAAACTATTCAACGATACTATCGATAAGATCAAAAAAGGGGAGAATACTGTAGGTAAATAACCTTTTCTTGCAAGAAATCTGCTCCAATTTTATTTATAACAATAAAATTTATAATCCCTTTTATATTCATTCATGCATGGTGGAGTCGTTGAATTATACAAAATATGAAAAAGTTAGAATTATTGGGGCTAGAGCCCTTCAGATATCCTTAGGGGCACCTATATTAATTGAAACATCTATTCTTGATCCTATTAGAATTGCTCAAGAAGAAATGAAGAAGGGAGTAATTCCAATAACTGTTATAAGGGATTAGCCTTATGGGCGTTAATCTGGGTGAAATAGTTCCCAAACAAAAAATTGATATCTCAGATTTAAAAGGTAAAAGTGTGGCAATTGATGCTTATAATGCACTTTACCAATTTTTAGCTATTATAAGGCAGAGAGATGGTACCCCTTTAAAGAATTCAAAAGGAGAAGTTACATCTCATTTGTCTGGTCTTTTTTATAGAACTGTTAATTTTATTGAACAAGGAATTAGACCAATATATGTTTTTGATGGTAAGCCACCTGAATTAAAGTTCCAAACAATTGAAAAAAGAAAAGAAGCTAAAGAAGAAGCAAGAGAAAAGTTTATCGATGCTAAGGCACGAGGCGATTTTAAAGAAGCAAAAAAATATTCACAAATGACATCTTCTTTGAAAGGAGATATGATAAACAGTTCAAAAGAACTTTTAGGTTCCATGGGGATACCATATATCGAATCACCATCAGAAGGCGAAGCTCAGGCCGCATATGTTGTTTTGAAAGGAGACGCGGACTTATCTGCATCACAGGATTATGATTCAATCCTTTTTGGCGCACCTTCTTTAGTAAGAAATCTAACAATATCCGGAAAAAGGAAGATCCCGGGTAAGGAATTATTTGTCGACGTTGTACCTGAAATTATAAATAACCAAGATGTATTAAATTCTCTCAATCTTTCACGAGAGCAGATTATTCAAGTTGCCATACTAATTGGAACAGACTATAATCCAGGTGGAATAAAAGGAATCGGTCCAAAAAAAGCTATTGATATCGTAAAAGATGGAAAATTTGGGGAATATGGTGAATTTGACCAGATAATTAACCTCTTTTTGAATCCAGAAGTTTCTGATAATTATAGTATTTCCTTTCAAAAACCAGAAAAAGATAAAATATTAAAAATACTATGCGACAGATACGAGTTTTCAGAACTTAGGGTAGAAAAGGGAATTGAGCGAATTGAATTCTCTCTAGAAAATACTCTAAAGCAAAAGACTCTTGATATGTATTTCTAAATCTTAAATCTTTTCAAGATGTTTTTAATTTCTAAAGGTTCACTTATAGTATAATCAACTATAGTTTTCAATTCATTTTTTCTTTTAGCTTCACTTTCTAATATCAGGAAACTTAAATCTGCCTCTTCAAAAGCGCCTTTATCGTTAATATCATCGCCCACCATTATCACTTGTTCGTAGGTCTTTTTTAGATTAGATATAATTTTCCTCTTGCCTTCTGGATCTACTTGGGGAAAAACGAAATTATCTAATATCCCAAGTCTTTTTGCTAGAGGGTATACTGAACAGGGATTGTCTCCTGTAGCCAGATAAATGTCCATCCCTTCTGATTGTAAGAAGTCAAATAATTGGAAAACTCCCTCTTTTATTTTTCCAGAAGAAGCTACTATATGTGTTATTCTTTCTCTTTCAGAATCGCCAACAACTCCACACCCAACCAAGGTACAAACATCGAATTGTTTTTTTAGTTTTTTTATAGTTTCATTTACTTCTTCGATAGTAATATCTTCTGCCCATTTGAGAATTTTTTCCTTATCTATTATTGCATTTATACCTTTAAAAACTACTTCAAATCCTATGTTTAGATCTATAATTGAGTGTCCAAGACTTTTTTTTGAATCTTCTTGTAAAAATGTGGATCTCGGATCAGTAGCTATAGTTACAAGAAAAAGATTTGGATTATCTTCAATTAATTCTATACAGGATTTGTGGTAAATAAACTCATTTTTTTCCAAATCCTTTGATACTCTTTTAGTATCTACAAGTGTTCCGGATTTATCAAATACTATTGCTATCATGGCGAGCATTTCTTTTTACTTTAGAAATAATTTCATCAAGTTTTTCTTGAGGGCAACTTTGGCCCCTTATTATTCCACTGATTATATCGACCACTCTTCCCTTTGTGGTTCCATTATCGTTATTAATAGTTCTAACGCCTATTTTTTCGAAATCTTCAAGTGTAACTGGTGCTTGGCACGCAATTATGGCGTCAATAGGAGCAAGATCTAGAATGAATTTGGCCTTATATACTACATGAGTTCTAATATTTCCGAGATGTATTATTGCGAGCTTAAATTCGTTTAATATTTCAACCTCTTTTTCTTCAATGCCAAATAGAACGCTTACTCCCGAAGATGGCGCTTCCGGAGGAACACCATTTCCAGCATTTAATACCATGACACTTGTCTTTATACCGGCTTCTCTCATTGCATAAGTAATCTCACAAATGGGCTTCGTTATATGCCTTCTTCCAGGGCTCATTGCTATAGCTATAATGTCCCTCCCTGCATCTGCAAAAGTTCCTCTCTGAGCAAGCCCTCCGCCAAGGCCCATACCCCCACCCATTCTACATTGGACCATATGCGTATTCCTTCCAATCATAAAAATCAACTATATATCCACTTTATTTTTATATTTTAAAACTTTGCTATCAATGCTTTATTTCTCGAGCACTATTATTAGAAAAGATTTATAAACGACTATTCATCCTTTATGCAGATTACAAGGTGATTTTAATTGGCCGAGGAATGTAAAGACCAGGAAAAAAAAATAGATGCCGTATTGGCCGTTATGAATGCATGGGTATATGGTATTGAAAAAACAGCAAATAGTTTTTTTGGTAAACCTGAGGCATTTTATAGGCAATGGATTATTATTTCTATCAGACCTTTTATAGCCAAATGGAAAGAACTTGGAGCTGAGTTTAAATACGATCTCGAAGGATTTGACGCCGCTAAGATGTATGTAGAAGAAGTTTCTAAAACTGGATTCATGAACCGTAAAGACCATGAAATCGAAGGTGACAGTGAAAAATTTGTTTACACTGTATACAAATGTCCTTACAATGAACATTGCAATATGC
>LNGC01000038.1 GCA_001587715.1 Candidatus Methanofastidiosum methylothiophilum
TGAACACTGGGAAAAATCATTGAGGGACCTTGCAATAGAGTCTATTTGGATGGCATTTGAGGATAGCGGTATAGACAAAGTTGATGCTCTTTATGTGGGAAATATGTCCTCTGGGCCTTTTGTAGAGCAGGAGCATATTGGCGCATTGATAGCTGATTTTGCCGGGCTTGGTCCGATACCTGCAGTTAAAGTTGAGGCGGCTTGCGGTTCAGGTGGGGCAGCTTTTATTGAAGGTTATATGGGTGTAAAGTCAGGGATGTATGATTATGTTCTTGTCACAGGTGTAGAAAAGATGACAGACGTGCTCCCATCAAAGACTACCTCAATTCTTGCAAATGCATCCGATAGAGATTATGAAGCTTTTCATGGTGTTTCATTTGTAGCCTTAAATGCCCTCGTTATGAGGCGTTACATGCATGAGTTTAATGTGAAAAGGGAAGAGCTTTCAATATTCCCGGTCATATCTCACAAGAATGCACCTTTCAGCAAGCATGCTATGTACAGAAAAGAAATTTCTTTAGAGACTGTAATTAATTCCCCGATAATAGCTGAACCACTTTCACTTATGGACTGTGCGCCAATTTGTGATGGTGCCGCATCAGTAATTCTATGTTCTGAGAAAAAGGCTAGAGAATTTACCGATACCCCAATAATAGTATCTGGCGTTGGTCTTGCCACAGACACTTTAGGCGTGCATGACAGAAAGCACATGACCACACTTTCTGCAGCAGTTGAAGCCAGTAAGAAGGCTTACAAGATGGCAGGCGTTACCCCGAAGGATATCGATATTGCCGAAATCCACGATGCATTTTCCATCATGAGTGCTCTGTCCTTAGAAGACATGGGATTCGCAAAGAAAGGCCAGGGTACAAAAATGGCGTTAGAAGGTCAGCATTACATTGGAGGAGAACTCCCGATAAACCTCTATGGTGGCCTTAAGGCAAGGGGGCATCCTGTCGGCGCAACAGGAGTATATCAGATAGGAGAACTTGTTTACAGTCTTAGGGGAGATGGCAGAGTCGATGCTGAAAGAGGGCTTGCCGAAAACATAGGCGGTAGTGGAGCAACAATATCTGTATGTGTTCTTGAGAGGGGTGATTAGGATGGATGTACCAAGGCACTGGCGAGAACAGGTTAAGAGATACAGGCTTGTAGGTTCAAAGTGTAAGGATTGCGAAAAACTATCATTTCCTTATAGGACTGTCTGCCCCAAATGCAGGAGCAGAAACCATGAAAATTACCAGCTTATCGGAAGGGGGAAGATCATTTCTTTCACAAATATTAACAGCCCTCCAAAGGAGCACAAGTACAATCTCCCATTTGCAGTAGCTCTAATAGAACTTATGGAAGGACCAGTAATTACTGCCCAGATCACAGATGCCAGGGCAGAAGAGCTTGAGATAGGCATGGAAGTTGAAATGGTCACAAGGAAGATAATGGAGTACAATGACGATGGAATCATATGTTATGGTTACAAATTCAGGCCAATAGTTGAGTATGCCCATCCATGAGAGGATCCAATGGAAAAAGAAGAGATTTTGAACAAGGTAATTAATGGCGAGATAAAGATATACCAGATTGAAAATTTCACTAAAACCCCCAAGGAAGCAGTTGAGATCAGAAGAGAGGCAATCCAGAAAATAAAAAATGTTACTTTGGACTATATCGGCAGATACTCTCTTGACCCAGACAATCTATTTGGTAAGAACATAGAAAACATGATTGGGACTGTTCAGGTTCCAATGGGAGTTATTGGACCGCTAAAGGTGAATGGTAATTACGCAAATGGCGAGTTTTATGTTCCCATGGCCACATCAGAAGGGGCACTTCTTGCCAGCACCAACAGAGGAGCATCCGTTATTACCTCTTCAGGCGGGGCAATAACAACAATATTCCGAAATGGCATGACAAGGGCACCTGTAATCAAGTTAAACTCTTCCAAAGACTTTTACAAAATAACTGAGTTCATCGATAAAAATTTTAAAGATATTAAGAAAGAAGCCGAAAAAGACTCACGATTCAGGAAGCTTGAGAAGATAGTCTCATATCTAGTGGGGAGAAACCTCTTTTTAAGATTCATTTACAATACAGGCGACTCAATGGGCATGAACGGGGTCACAATCGGAACAGACGCCGCATTGAAAATGATTGAAGATAACTTCCCAGAAGTAAAGTGCGTTTCGCTTTCTGGAAACCTCTGCACAGATAAGAAATCTTCTGCGATAAATCTTATAGAAGGAAGAGGTATTAGCATTACTGCTGAAGTCTTGATTCCTCATAAAATAATCCAGACTAAACTTAAGACTGATGCAAATACTCTAATTGACGTAAACTATAGAAAGAATCTACTTGGCTCAGCACAGGCTGGTTCATACGGGTTCAATGCTCATTTTGCAAATATAGTCGCTGCAGTATTTTTGGCTACAGGCCAAGATATTGCTCAGGTAGTTGAGGGCAGTCAGGGATTTACAACAGTAGAAGAGGATAAAAATGGCGTCTATTTTTCTGTCACGCTTCCATCTCTTGAAGTTGCTACCGTTGGCGGCGGTACTAAGATTGAGACACAAAAAGAGGCACTTGACATACTGGGAGTTTCTGGCGGTGGAAAGAACAGTGGTGACAACTCCAAGGCATTTTCAGAGATATGCGCCGCAACAGTTTTAGCAGGTGAGATATCCCTCATCGGGGCACTTTCAGCAAGACATTTAGCAAAAGCTCATATTGAATATGGGCGATAAAACTATAATTTATTGGACAAATGTCCTATTATTTTTCTTTGTTAAGTTAGAATAAGCATTTAAATGATAAACTTTATAAAAGGTTTAATTTTCTTTTCTACATTATTAAGGTGATTTTTTGATACATGTCAACACAAACTACTGCAAAGGATGTCTATTGTGTGTGGAATACTGCCCAAAAAAAGTTTATGTCAAATCTGAAAAACTTAGCAAAAAGGGCGTATTTCCTCCTGAAGTAAAGTTTCCTGAGAATTGTATCAAATGCCACTTATGCGAATTGATGTGTCCTGACTTTGCGATTATTGTGGAGGATAAAGATGACAAATGATGTTATTAGGCTATTAGGTAGAAAAGATCTTTTCATACAGGGTGACGATGCCGCAGTCTATGGGGCATTAATAGCAGACTGCAGATTTTTTGCAGGTTATCCTATCACACCTGCCACAGAAGTTGCAGAAGGCATGGCGTTGTGGATGCCAAAACTCGGCGGTGTTTATGTTCAGATGGAGGATGAAATAGCTAGTATAGCTGCCGTCATCGGAGCATCATGCACAGGTGTAAAGTCTATGACTGCAACAAGTGGCCCTGGATTTTCACTGATGCAGGAGTGCATAGGTTATGCATGTATGGCAGAAATCCCTTGCGTCATTGTCAACGTTCAAAGAGGCGGCCCAAGTACAGGCCAGCCTACAGAAGCGGCACAGGGTGATGTAATGCAAGCAATGTGGGGCACACACGGTGACCATCAGATAATTGCACTGGCCCCAAAATCAGTACAAGAAACACTTGACCTAACAATTGAGGCATTTAACTTATCTGAGGATTATAGAGTTCCAGTAATTCTTCTATTGGATGCTGAAATTGGGCATATGAGAGAGAAGGTGGTCTTGCCTGAAGTAGTAAATGTAAAGGTCGATGAAAGAGTCCCTGCTACAATAGGGCCTGATAAATATAGGCCGTATAGAACTGGATTTACAAGAACATCAAAAGTTCCTGAATTTGCACCATTTGGCTCAGGCTATAGAACATATGTCACGGGTCTTACCCACGACAAGAGAGGATTTCCTGTTACAACATCGGCTGATGTACATGAAGAGCTTGTCAGAAGATTGATTGAAAAAGTTCAAGACGATATGGATGTTATCTGGTACCATGAAGATTTATTTCTTGATGATGCAGAGATTATTGTTATCTCATATGGTACAACTTCAAGGCCCGCTGTCAGTGCTGTCAAGATGGCTAGAAAGAGCGGTATAAAGGTGGGCCATATCAGACTTATCACAATATGGCCCTTCCATTATGAAAAGATGAAGGAGCTTTTGAAAAATGCACACACAATAATTGTTCCTGAGATGAACCTTGGGCAGATGGTCCATCCCATCAGAGAAACTGTTGGAAAGGATATAAAAGTTATATCTGCACCAAAGATTGGTGGCGCAATTCACACCCCTTACGAGATATTGAAATGCATTGAGGAGGAATAAAACTTGGGCTTTATTTCAAATGATATAATCATAGAGAAGTACCTTAGGAAGGACATGCTTCCGACAATATTCTGTACTGGTTGCGGGATAGGAAGTGTAATGAACTATGCCCTTCGTGCCATTCACGATTTGAATATTGATATGAATGAGACTGTTTTTGTATCTGGGATAGGGTGCTCATCCCGTGTTCCTGGGTATATTTATTCTGATGGCCTGCACTCCCTTCACGGAAGAGCAATAGCTTATGCCACAGGGGTAAAGCTTGCAAATCCAAAATTAAAAGTGATAGTTTTTACAGGTGATGGAGATTGTGGTGCCATTGGGGGGAATCATTTTCTACATGCGATAAGGAGAAACGTGGACATTACTGTGATATCAATAAACAACTTCATCTATGGAATGACAGGGGGGCAGGTAGCACCCACAACACCGCTAAATTCAAAGACGACAACAACACCCTATGGAAATATTGAATATCCTATCGATCTTTCAATGATGGCAAAAGTCATAGGTGCCCCATATGTCGCCAGATGGACCACAGCACACCCTGTTCAGTGTATAAGTTCAATAAAAAAAGCCCTTCAAAAGACTGGATTCTCCTTTGTTGAAGTTTTAGCCCCATGCCCAACATCTTATGGTAGACTAAACAAAATGGGAAATACCCTTGATATGACAAAGCATTTCAAGGAATCAACAATCAACATAAAGCTTTATGAAAAAATGTTGGCTGATGGTAAAACAACAGATAAGATGGTGATCGGTGAACTAGTCGATATTGAAAAAGAGGACTTTAACACCAAGTATAATAAATTCTGTGGTGAATTAAAATGAAGGCAGGAATAAGGATAAGTGGGTTCGGTGGCCAAGGGATAATACTTTCTGGTGTTATAGTTGGCAAGGCTGCCGTATTTGATGGCTTCAATGCGGTCCAGACACAATCTTACGGTCCAGAGGCAAGGGGAGGCTCAACACGTTCTGAGGTAGTTATCTCAGATGAAGAAATTGACTACCCAAAGGTCGAATCTGCATCAATATCGATAATAATGAGCCAAGAAGCTTTCTTTAAGTATGCATCAAGGACAAAAAGAGAAGGTATTATTATTTATGATCCTGAGTTAATACCCGATAACAAGATTGAAGGTGACTTCAAACTTGCCGAAATCAATGCAACAAGGATTGCGTCAGAACTTGGGACAAAGATTGTTGCAAATATAGTGATGCTTGGGGCATTCAATGAGATATGTAATCTCATCTCAAAGGATGCTATGACGGAATCAATTAAAGACAGCATACCTAAAATGCTTGATTTAAATCTCAATGCATTTGAAGCCGGTAAGAAAAATGTAAAAATAATAAACAAATAATATTGTTTTTTAAAAGATTATAATAAATTATAATAATTGACATGAAAATTATCGGGCAAAACCTTTTAAATATAATTTTAGGATACCCTACTATATCTTTTATCGGGGGATTATATGTCAGAATTAATTGATAAAACTAAATCTATCTGCCCTGAATGTTTAACTGTTATAAATGCTGATATTATTGAAGAAAAGGGCAAGGTTCTCATTAAGAAGAGTTGCCCAGAGCATGGGGATTTTCAGGATATTTATTGGTCAGATTATGAAATGTTTAAAAAAGTAAAAAAGTTTCATGTCGATGGGTCAAAACTAGACAATCCTCATACTGAGGTAAAAAAAGGATGCCCAAACGATTGTGGCCTCTGTGCAGACCATTTTACTCCGACAGTTCTTTGTAATATAGATGTCACAAACAGATGTAATATGAAATGCCCAATCTGCTTTGCCAACGCCCAAACTGCCGGTTATGTTCTTGAGCCTTCTAAAGAAGAACTAATCGAAATGATGAAGTTGGTAAGAAATGAAAAACCAGTTCCATGCATGGTAGTTCAATTTGCTGGAGGAGAGCCAACAATAAGAGACGATCTCCCCGACATAGTCCAAGAAGCAAAAAAATTAGGATTTACCCTTGCACAGATTGCAACTAACGGAGTCCGCCTTGCAAAGGACCTTGATTTTTGTAAGGAATTGAGGCAAAAAGGTCTCAATACAGTTTATCTGCAATTTGATGGAATAAATGAGAAACCTTATATCGCAGCCAGAGGCTTTAATGCACTTCCAATAAAACTTCAAGCCATGGAAAATTTCAGAAAAGCCAGTTTGACAAGTGTTGTATTAGTTCCTACTTTAGTGAGGGGCATAAACGATGACCAAGTAAGTGATTTAATCCAATTTGGTGTTAAAAATATCGATATAATTAGAGGTATTAACTTCCAGCCTGTTTCATTTTCAGGTAGAATTGACAAAGAAGATCTTGAGAAAATGAGAATTACAATACCTGATTTCGTTAAACTTGTCGAGGAGCAGACAAATGGTGAAATTCTTGCTAAAGATTTCTATTCTGCACCAAGTGTCAACTCTTTTTCAAACTTCATTGAAGCGTGGAGGAAGACACCTCAGGTTAAGTTCACATGCCATGAACATTGTGGTGTGGCTACATATGTCTTCATTGATGATGATGGAGGCATAACACCAATTACACATTTCATCGATGTCGATGGATTCTTCGGATTACTCGATGATTTGACTGAAAAAGTGGAGAATGGTGGAAAGATAACTAAGGCAAGAGCAATTACTAAGATAACACGAGAATTACCCCACTTAATCGATCTAAAGAGAAAGCCAAAGAACCTTGATATAAAGAAATTATTATTGAGTGTATTAAAGGAAGGAGATGTCGATACACTAGCAGAATTTAGCTATCACACCTTGTTGATTGGATGCATGCACTTCCAGGACCCATACAACTTTGACGTTGAGAGGGTAAAGAGATGCGCAATACACTATGCTGTTCCAGGTGGAAAAGTTATCCCATTTTGTACCTACAATAGCTTACACAGAGAGAGGATTGAAAAGCAGTATGCAGTCCCTCTAGATGTATGGGAAAAGCAACACAAAGACAAAAATATTCAGGCACATAGAAATCTTAAATCTCTATCATTTCCCTCAAAAAAATAATATTTTCTTTATCCCCCCTTTTTTCATTTACAGGAGTTTCCATTATCATTGGGATATTTTTTAGATAATCATGATTTACTATAGCCTTAAACCCAGCTGGCCCTATCTTTCCTAAACCGATATGTTCATGACGGTCCTTTTTCGAATTGAGCTCACCTTGAGAGTCATTTAAGTGTATAAGTTTTAAATTTTCTAGACCAACTATCTTGTCAAAACTAGAGACGGTATTCTCAAGTGCCTCTCTATTTGATATGTCATATCCTGATGTAAAAAGATGACAAGTGTCTAGTGTTATGCCGCAATTAAAGTCTGTGTTTTCAAGCAAAAATTTTAGCTCTTCAAAAGTTGAACCCATAACAGAGCCGCTTCCAGAAGTGTTTTCAAAAAGCAGGGTGACTTTCCCAACATAGTCCTTTACTGAATTAAGAGATTCACAAATCTCTAATAATCCTTTCTCTTTACTCTGTTCTTTATGCGCCCCTGGGTGAATATTCAAAAACTCTAAACCCAATCTGTTGCAAGAGATAAACTCTTTTTTAATCGAGTCAATAGATTTGTCTTTCATAATTGGATCTATAGAAGCAAGATTTGGAAGGTATGAGTCGTGGACTATTACCGGTTTAATATCTTCTTTTTGGTACAAATCTTTGAATAGATTTCCAACATCTTCAGATACTATATTAAATGCCCAACTTCGTGGCGAATGAGTAAATATCTGGCAGCAGTTTGCACCTAGAACTTTTGCATTTTCAAAGATATTCAAAAATCCTTGAGCTACAGATACGTGAAAACCTATTCTATGCATAAAAATAAGTAAAATAATTTTATTTATTTTTCTATCTCTTCTAGAATTCTCATGCCTTTTGTGAAAGATGGCATGCCTGAAGTCAATAGAACTACCCTTAGTACATCGACTATCTCATCAGAGGTCACTCCCAACTCTTTCATTGCTGACCTCATCTGTCTATCGGTTGCACTCTCATCACATCTTGACGCGGCAATCCCTACTGCAATAAGCTTCTGAGTTTTATAGTCCAAAGATTTCCCTGTAAAAACTGCATCATTTAATTTTATAATTGCTTCATAAATTTCAGGGTACTCTGATCTGATCTTCTTCATCCCTCTTCCGTAAAATACTTCTTCTTTCATTTTAACACCAAAACTATAGCATTACTTATACTTAAAAGGATTTCTATAAGTTAATTCTTTTAAGGTCAATAGCACCCTCAGGGCACTGCTCATGACAACAGTAACATTTGATGCATTTATTGTAGTCTATGATTGCTGATACTTTATCAATCCTAATAGCCTTCTCTGGACAGCTTCTTACACATACCCCGCATCTTATGCATTTTTTCTTAATGACTTTTGGTTTTTCAACTAAGAACTTGGAGAATATGGGGAATACAAGATAATTGTACAATGAAATTGGGTCAATAGATATCTTCCCGTGATATGTCCTTGGCAAGATGAAATCATTTAGGGTAGGGGCCTCTCCAACAATATTATAGTTCCCATCAGAAAGATTATTTTCTATCGCGACCTTCAAATAAGGTATATCGTTGTAGGTCAATCCAATTAATTTACATATTGCAAGATCCATTGAGAGAGGATCTCTTGACCCCAGGACTACCTGAGTCTTTCTTGGGATACCCCTCATAGCCGGGCCATCACCTTCTAGTGAAACTATGCCATCCATTAATGTTAGCCCTGGTTTTGTGACATTCCAGACGTCAATTAATGCTTTAGAAAAGTCATGCACATCCCTGAATCTTGAGTGGTACCTCGTCTTTTCCATACCGGGAACTGCGCCATACATATTTTTTACAGCGCCTGAAAGAAATGTGAGTGTGTGGGTCTTCATTTTCGGAAGATTAATAATAAAATCTGCATCAAGTAACGGTTTTAGTATATCGACTCTTTTTAGAATAAGACCATTTTCAATTTCAACTGTCTGTTTAGACGTGTCTGTGTTAAGGTAATCTGTGTAATCTTTGAATATTTCCCAGTAACCTGTCAATCTATAAAGGGACTTAAGTGAGTTCTTAGTGAAAGGTATACCGCTTCCTGGGCTATCTATAACAAAAGGCTCTCCACCCGCTTCAATAACTTTCTTGAAGACTACAAATGTGAAGAGGGGATGTGTAACTATAGCCTTTGATGGGGATGAGAAAACAAGTAAATTTGGTTTAAGTGCTACCCTGTCACCTTTTTTTACATATCTCTCGATACCACCCAAATCACTTAGTATTTTATCTATGGCATCTGATAGACTTTTTTCATAGTCTATAGCTTTTCTAATGGATACTGTTTCAGTCATGTTTCATCAGATATGAAATTCCTTGAATCAATAGGTCAGTGATTGCACTTTCCACTTCTTTTTCAATTGGTGTTTCAGGGGGGTGTTCCATCTCAGTGGCTTTACCTAGTAATTTCCTGCTTTTGGAGTCTTCATAAACAAAAAGTAAGACGCCCAACAATAGAACAATAACTCCGGCAGCAATAAGGATAACAGAGTATCCAAATCCAACTAGGAATAGAAACAAAGATGAGAAAAACAGTGCAAAGAAGAGAATAATCCCATCTTCTCTTTTTCTCCTTGCATCTTCCAAAAGCCTTCTATGTTTAAGGCCATAATAGTCAACTTCCATCAAATCACCTTAAGTCCAGGAAATCTTTTGAGGATCATTCCTTCTGTTTGGAATATCCTGTTGTAATCCAAAAATCTTTTTGCAGATAAAAGTCTTTCCTTGCTCTCTGCGTATAGCTCCACTATAACATCGTCCTTTTCAACACGGTCGCCCACCTTATAATTTAACAATAGGCCGGAGCCTTTGTCAAAAGGAGCACCTAAGATTTTTGCAACTTTAACTATTGCACCGTTATCAACTTTAGTTATATATCCAGAATCTTCAGACAATATAGTCTCTTTGAATTGCCCAAGTGGTATTTCGTCGGGCTCTATATCAGACTTTCCACCTTGAGCAGCTATGATCTCTCTAAATTTCTCTAAGGCTTTACCACTTTCAAGAATGTCTCTTGCCATTACTTTTCCTTTTCCAACTTCAGCCTTCTTACCAAGTTCAAGTAGAATTGCAGCAAGACCAATGGCTTTCTCTGTGAGGCTTCCACTCTGCTTTCCTTTTAGGGCCATCAAAGCTTCCCTTGCCTCAAGAGCCGGGCCAACGGCGTTTCCAATTGGCTGCCCCCCGTAAGTAACAGCAACTTCAACATGCATACCAAGAGATGATCCAAGCTCTGTGAAATTTGAAGCAAGCTTCCTTGCACTTTCCCAAGTATTAATCTTAGTTCCCTCGCCCATTGGCATGTCAATTAAAAGAAACTCTGCGCCCATTGCATATTTTTTACTCAATACACTTGCAAGGATAATGGGCTCTGGGTCAATATGTAGTCTCCTTTCAACTTCAACTATCTTTTCATCTGCAGGTGTTAAATTTAATACACCACTCCAGGCAAGACATCCACCAGTTGTCTTTACAATTTCCTTTAGTTTATCTGGAGAAAAATCAACAGGAGATATTACCTCTACAACATCAGCTGTACCTGCAGGGGAAGTTATCGCCCTAGACGATGTTTTAGGGATATAAAGTCCAGTAGATGCAACTATAGGCACCGTCAAAAGAGCAGTTTTATTCCCAGGAACTCCACCAATGCTATGGACATCCATTATAGGGGCTTTTTCAAATCTTATCATTGTACCAGTTTCTGCCATTGCACGTGTAAGATACTCTACCTCTTTTGTCGAAGTTCCAAGTATCTGAGTTGTAGTAAGGAAACTGGATATTATGACGCTATCTATATTGCCATTTATTATTCCGCCGACAAACTTAGTTATTTCTTCATTTGTCAGTATTTTTCCATCTAGCTTCTTTTTTGATATATGCGCAAGTTCCACATTTACATCAGGGAATACTTCAACTACTTCATTTTCTAGATGATTGTAATGTTTTGATTTTTTTAGGGGGACTCCTATAAATCCTTCTTTGACTATGTCTTTAGTCAATACGGCAGATGATGAATAAGATGAATCAGATTTTCTAATAATTATTTTTTCCCCAGGATCAATTCTTTCCTTTATAGCATCGTTATCATTTAAAAAAACAATATCCTGTGTTTCCTGGATATCAAGATATTTTATTTTAAGCTCCATAATAGCTATATTGTTATCTATTAATAAAAGAGTTACGATTTTTTCACGATTATTTTTTGAGATATCCTCAAATTTCAGATATTATTTTGGTAACTTTTATAAATGGCATTAATATCCCACATACGAGGGAATCTTATGAAGAAAATATTTGCTGTATTAGTGACCTTGCTTTTTGTAGCAAGCGTATTTGGCGTAGCTCAAACGATGGCAGCGCCTGATTGCTCAGGATGCAATTGTAATGAAGTATACTATACTGTAAGCCAAACTTCTGTTCAAGTTGGAGATACTTTTACTGCTTCAGTAAAGTTAGGATGTTTAGGTGGATTAGACTTTGATACATCACCAGGGAAGTTTAGTGAAATGATACAATACGACCCTTCTAAAAACTTAGTTATAAATACTGAAACAGGATGGGCAACAGCTACTTTTAAAGCACTTAGACCTGGAACATTAGCAATATCAAATGATTGCTGTCCAAATGATTCAATTACAATAACAATGACTCCAAAATCACATCCAATGTTCTCCTTCATGAAAATACTCGGTTTCGGCAAGAAAAAATAATCTTTTATTTTATTTATATTACATATCTTTTTTTATAGATTCCAAATAAGCATTTAGCGATGGCGCCAATCCTTTTTCTTTGGATATTCTTCTGACATCATCAAGAATGCCCGATCCATACTGGAGTGCTTTCTTTTTGCGATTAATAATCTCAAGTGGTGCCCCAAGACCCAAAGCAATCTCTCTGAGCGTATGTTTCCTTAGATCGTCATCAGAATTTTTCAGATTATACTCTCTTTCAATTCCCATCCCGATTTTTCTAACTTCTTCGTCTAAAAAAGGTGACAAGAACTTTATTCCAAAGCTATCGAAAATCTTGTATTCTCTCTTAGAAAGTATTTCTTCTAGCTCCGCCACATCCTTGTTTCTTAAACTTACCGGATCTTCGCCTCTTGCCAAAGCCCTTCTGTATTTGTCATAACCATAAAATAGTTCATCTGCACCCTGCCCAGATAGGCAAATATCAAAATCATCCTGATTTATTCGTTTTGCAATAATGTAAAATGTGGAGCCTATCAATACATCAAGACTGTTATCTACCCCAATTATTTCAATAGTTTTTTTAATACCTTCTACTAGGTCTTTATCAGAATAATTAATTATTCTAATTTCTGATTCTAATGATTCAGAGGCAATTTTTGAAAAAAACAGGTCTTTTGAGTCATCATTTCCGATTGTATACAATATTGGAGTTGAATACTTTTTAACTAAAGCCGCAGTTATATAGCTGTCAACGCCGCCGGAAAATGAAACGGGTACAAACTCTCTTTTTTTTACTAACCCTTCCATAGATTTTGAGAGAGACTTAAGGAGTAATCCACTTTTTTCCATTATACTACCTCATATCCTAAGCTATCTCCATCTCTTGAATAAAAGAAATAATCTTCCTTTTCGTAAGGGTATCTAACAATTATATGAACTTTACCATAATGAGAAAAAAAGTTTAGATCGCCTTCAGAAGGAAAGCCATTCCTAGAGGGATGAGAATGAACTGTACCTATAATTGAGGTGTCAATTGGAAGACTAAAATGTGAGATCGTAGATGAGTTTTTCCCAAATATACTAAAAGGAGAAAAAACAACTTCAGAGATTACTCCTTTATCTTCTCTCAAAAAAGCAGCAAATTCATTTGGGTAGGTATTTTTCGCAGCATGTGTTATGAAATCTAATAGCTCA